>CAMZKE010000094.1 GCA_947311115.1 uncultured Bacteroidales bacterium
GATTACATGTATCTTTGAATTATAAAACACCAGAAAATGTGTATAAAAGTATCGCTTAAATTAATGTTTAACATGTAGCCTTATTTTAGGACTAGACATAAGGGAGAATTGAACGAACAGAATGGTCAAATTGAACCTAAATTGAGCGATTAGGTCTAAAATAATTGGAATAAAGCTTGTTCAAGTAATTAATAATTAGTATATTAGAGGTATTAAAGCAAAAATATTTACCATCACTAATTAAGTGAACAAGACATTATTTTATGAAGACAAAGATAACCAAAATAAAGGCAACAGACGCTAAAATCTCATCACGTGGCGGTCTAACATTAATTATTAAATATATTGAAAACATAAAGCTATACGAAGTAATAACAGGGGTTGTGTTGTTGAAATTAGTTTTTGCAGGTAAGGGACTTAGTTTACAACAGTTTGTAAAACAGGTGATTGCACATTTTATAGATGGTACAAATATGTCAATTTCAGGTTTTGACCAGAAGAAAAAAGATAAATCTTACGCTGCTATTTTAGAAAACAAGCCTAATGAAATGGCATCTTCACACCAAATAAAGCGAATGTTTATTAAATTCTCTATTATGCCTAATTCTCTGTATAATATGATATTACATAAGTTATTTACATGGCGATTAAAAATTGACAAACCTAAAATAATTACTATTGGAATAGATACAATGGTTTTAGATAATGATTATTCTTTAAAGAAAGAAGGTTGTGAGCCAACATATAAAAACAAAAAGGGGTTTCAGCCTTTACATATAAATTGGGGTCCTTATTTAATAGACGTAACGTTCCGTAATGGCAAAGCACATTCAAATCATGGAACTGACTATATTGACAGGGTAACAGCTGTTGTTAACTTAATTAGAAAAGAATATGACCAAGATATACCAATTATTTTATGTGCAGATAGTGGGTTTTCAGACCAAAAAGCTTTTGACCATTTTGATGATTTAAATATACATTTTATCACAACAAGTAGACTTTATGATGATGAGCGAATATATGCACAGCAGCTGACATCAGAACAGTTTAGCCAATTAAGTAATGGACAAATAACATGGAAATACTTTGATTTTGGAAGTAAACGCAAATCATGGAAACAATTTAGACGTAGCATTTTTACAACAGTAAGTTGTGATGAAAATGGACAATATCTACTTGGATTATCTTCCAATAAAACAGATAATTTTATATTTACAAACATCGGTACAAATGAAAAAGCAGATGAGAAACTAATACAAGCTGGAGGACAGAAGTATTTAGAGGCAGAAAATGTTATTAGACTTTCGCATCAAAGAGGTGCTGATGAATTAATTCACAGGAGTATAAAAGAGTTAGCAACTAAGGAACAATTACCATTTAAAAGGATGGGTATGAATAGAGCTTATTACTTTTTTATGGTAATTAGTCACTTTATTTTTGAAGTATATAAAAGAGATGTTACAGAGGAGGTTATATCTGTAAATTCATATCCAAATACATTTAGAAGAAAAATAATTGATTTTGCTGCAAAAATAACTTCAGGCTCAGGATATATTATATTTAATATCCCAAGGTGCATATTTAATGAATTTAAAATGGATAATTTATGGAAAAAATGTCTATCACCGCCAATAATACAACTTGGATAATAAAAAAAATAAATAAAAATAGATATATAATTAACAAGCTGTGATAGATAGGGATAACTACGTTTGATTGTTAGAAATAAGAGTGTTTAATTGACTGTCTTTATTATTTTGCAATTAGAATAACGTATTATTTATAACAATTATAAATAATAAGATGTTTTGGGAATTTTGTAACTGTGTGTTTTGGTTTTAAAAAAACAAAAACTGCAATCGCTCAATTTAGGTTGAAGTCAAATTAAAATTTTCTAATTATGAGAACTAAAAAAATATTACAATTAGCAGAACAAACAATTTTAATTGTTATTTTGTCTATGTTAATGTCTTGCAACACAAATACTAAAAACAATCAAACAGATGATGTTTTAGAGTTTTTTACAAAGTCAGAATTGCAATACGAAACAGAACAACAAAAAGAAAGCATCATCACAGCTTTGAACGACATTTTAAATTTAGATTTATCGGAAGATGAACTGAAAAACAAAAAATACCCAAACTATACAGGAGAAGAAAAACAATGGGATTTGCCTACATTAATAAATAAATATTTTGTTCCTGCTGACCAAAATATTACACTTGGAGATAATTTTTATACCAAATTTAAAAGAAAAGAAATTCAGGAACAAATTCAGGAAATTCTTGTCGACTTGCAAAATGATGATAAAACTGTAAAAAATATAATAGGACTTTGGAAAAGTAATAATTCTGATACTTTGAAAATTAGCCAATCAAATAACAAAATAAATATTGAGTTTCTAAATAAAAATATTCCAAAGTTCTCTGATGTTCGTTTCAATAATAATGAATTAACATATCATATATTTAAAAATGACACAATTAAGTATTATAAATTTCAATTATCAGAAAATAGCAAAACTTTAATTGGTGGCACTCTCGATAGTTGGGAAGGGAAAACTGAAAGCATTAAATTCAACAGAATTTTGGATTAATGATAAAACGAGTTGTTGTTTTACTCTAAAACGCTTGAATTAAGAAAATTACGTTGGGTAACACGCAATATAAAAAATTGGGCAGAAAGTAGTAAATATGAACGAATTAACAATAAATAAACGGTATAGTAACTTGAAAGTTTGGTATTTCAAAAATGCCCAACATTTTCATATTGCCATCCGTTACCCTGCATAGTGCAAAACATTAAACAGAAATAGAAAGAATAAAATTTGAAAATTTGAAAAATTAAAAATTAATTAATATATTTATAAACCTTTAAAATTTAAAGCAATGGTAAGAAAATTACAATTATTAACCTATTTAGCCTTGATACTCTTTTCGTATCAAAACCTAAAAGCCCAAGAAACAATTATAGAACAAGATTGGGTAAAAACGTACAGTTCACAAGACAGTATTTATAATCAAGCAACAGCAATTGACGTAAACGGAAATGTTTACGTAACAGGATTTACCTATAATTCAAGTACACAATCCGACATTACAACAATAAAGTACAGCGATACAGGAACAGAACTTTGGGTACAAACATTTAACGGAACAGGAAACAAAACCGACCGAGCAACAGGAATAAGCTTTGACAGTAACGGAAATATTTACGTTTGTGGTTTAACAACAAATTCAAATAGTAATTCTGACTTTATTTTAATAAAATACAACGATAGTGGAGTTCAACAGTGGATTGAAACTTATGACAATAATGGAAATGACAAAGCAAACAGTATTGTAATTGACGATTTAAACAACATATACGTAACAGGATTTAGCGAAGACACAGACAACGACTTTTTAACAATAAAATACGACCAAAACGGAAATCAAATTTGGAACAACCGAAAAAACTTTGGAAGTAACGACCGTGCACAATCAATAGAAATATACAATAATAATTTATACATTTCAGGAACAGCAGAAATAGCAGATTACGATTTTGCAATAATTTCTTACAGTTTAAGCGGGGCAGAACTTTGGTCAACATCAGTAACCTCAGCAGTTGGAAATTGGGATTTTGCAAAAGATTTAACCGTTAATAACAATGGTGTTTTTGTAACAGGATATTCGCAAAACTCTAATGTTTACCAATATTTTACAGTAAATTACAGTTTAACAGGCGTGTTAAACTGGCGTAAACAATACCGTTCTTACGGTAATTGGAACATAGCAAATTCAATATGTTCCGATAATTTTGGAAATATATACATAGTAGGAAGTACAAGAAACGCTAACACAAGCACAATAACAACAGTAAAATACGACCAAAACGGTAACGAACAATGGTTGCAAAACCATTATATGAGTGGTAATATTGAAAAATACCAACCAAGTATAATATGCGATAACGATAGCGGTATTTATATTGCAGGAACTGTAAATAATGGCAATGCTGATTTCATTACAATAAAATACGATTATAACGGTAACGAAATTTGGACACAAACATATAACGGAAATTATAACGGAAGCGATGTAGCCGCAGATTTAACAATTGATGCAAACAATAATATTTATGTTACAGGGCAATCGTATAATGGTAATAACTACGATTTTTGTACAATAAAATATACAAACAGAGATTTATTTATTCCAATAGATGCACAATACGAACCAGCAAGCGGTATTTACACATATAAACAAAACAAAGGACAAGTAAAACGAACTGACAATATTCCGGCAAACGAAGTTAAATTTTATTGCCAAAGTACATTTCCAAGTTATTACATACAAAACGATAAACTTTCTTATGTTTTCTCAAACGTAGCACATACAACACCTTTAAGCCCTGATAGTTTATTAAGGATTGATATGGTTTTACAAAAAACAAGAAATCTAACAGTAAAAGCATTTGAGCCTATAAATTCAAAAACAAATTACTTTTTAGAACATATTCCAGAAGGCAGAACATCAATAACAGGCTATAAAAGAATAGTAAGTCCAAATGTTTATAATAAAATTGACTTGCATTATTATAGTAATAATTACGGTTTTAAATATTATTTTGTAGTAAATCCAAACGGAAACGATAATGATATACAATTTAAATTTAATGGAGCAGACAATGTAAGTGTAACACCAAGCGGCGGTTTAAAAATTGAAACAGCATTTGGAAACATAGAATACGAAAAAGCGTGGGTTTATAGAATAGACCAATGGGGAAATGAAGTACCAATGATTTCAAGTGGTAATTTTAATGTAGATTATAATGGTAATGTAACAATAAGTGTAAGTAATTACCCATCAAGTAGTACACTTGTAATTGCAGTAACAGAAGGACATAGTTCTTTACAAACAACTGCTCAAATAGGTAATTTAGATTGGAGTACTTACCATACCGACCTAGCAGGTGGTGGAAATACAGATATGGGATTAGATATTTGTAACGATGAAGTTGGTAATACTTTTACTGTTGGTAAAACAGGAAGAGAAAATTTCCCTGCTACAACAACAAATTTTTATGATTATCAAGGTGGTTTTGATGCTTATATATCAAAGTTTGACGAACTAGCAGAACATAAATTTACAACATTTTATGGAGGCGATAAAGATGAAGATGCTTTTTCAGTAGTATATAATAAGGTAAACGATAAAGTATATTTTACAGGAACTACTACAAGTAATAATATTGTTATTAAACCATCAACTAATTCAGGAGCATATAACCAAAATTTAAGTTATGCCGAAGATTTTAATACAGATGCCTATATTGCAAAATTTAATAAAACTAGTGGTTTACCTGAATGGTCATCATATTTTGCAGGTAATGAAAATGACGAAGGACGTGCAATTTCTTGCGATGATAATGGTAATGTTTATATTACAGGTAATACTTTTACAGGTACTAATGGCGAAAATGGAAATTTAGCCCCAACAAATGGAGGGTTAGCAATATATAATGCTTACGACAATTCTTATAATGGAAATGGAGATATTTATGTAGCAAAGTTTAATACAGACGACCAATTAGTATATAGTACATTTTTTGGTGGTTCTGAATTAGATAGAGTATTTGATTTAGATGTATATTCAAATGTTAGTATTCAAACACCTTATTTTGTTGGTTCTACTGAAAGTACAGATTTTCCAAATCAAGCAGATGCCTTACAGTTTTCAGCAGACCAATTAACAGCACCAAATCAAAAAACTGCTTTTATTACAAATTTCGATAATGACGGTAATTTAGATTGGTCAACATTATTTCCGAGAGTAAAAGAATTTCAAACTGTTACAGCATCAAAAGGCACTTACTCTCGTGGGGTATATGCTGTTGGAATAACCGATGATATGTTTGATACACCTATTGAAACTTGCGAATACAACCCAAATGGAATTTCTTTATGTAATTTTAATGGAGTAAGTGATATTCAGCCTCAAAATAATGGACAACACGATATTTTTATAACAAAATTTGTAACAGGAGGTTTAAGGTGGTCAACTTTTTATGGAGGAAACACAAATGAATTTACCGATTATACAGAGATTATGTGGAATATGGATAAATATATTTCATCAGCAATGGACAATAACGGTAATTTTTATGTAGCAGGCGTTACAACAAGAAATACAGGAGATGATTTCCCAACACTACCAACATTAGATTACTATTTAGATGAATATAATGATGGTATTGCAGGAATGTCAACAGATATGTTTTTACTTGGTTATAATCAAAACAATCAAATAGAATGGTCAACTCTTTTTGGTGGAGGAAATGACAGTTACCAAACCGAAGGTATGAATATGGATATTGTAGGAGGATTAAGCACCTACAAAGATGAATATTTACATTTAACTGCTTGGACAAAAGTAAATGATTTTCCTGATGCTCACCCTGGTACTGCAAATGCTTATTACCACCCAGCAGGAGATTTATCTAGTTTTTATACACCAATGTCAACAGTTAGTCGTTTTGGAATAATTGAAGGAGTTGGAGTTAAGGAAATTGAGAAGAACGAGATTGGATTAAATGTATATCCAAATCCTGCAAATAATACCATTACAGTTGATGCCGATATTAATATTGAAACATATACAATAATTAATAATGTTGGTCAAGTTGTAAAAACAGAAAAGTATAGTAATATTATAAATATTTCTTATTTACCAACAGGTTTTTATATGTTGCAAGTAAATACAAAAGACGGTATTTATAATACTAAGTTTATTAAAGAGTAATTTCAACTAAAAAGCACAAGGCTTTGCCTTGTGCTTTTTCTTAATTCCAATATTATGCAAAAAAATATTATATTATTTTTTATATTATTTCCACTTATTGTTCTTTCTCAAAATGATAATTGGGGTAAATTAATAAATGGGTTTAACAATAGTGATGTAGCACGTTGTTTTTACGAAGATACTATAAATGATAAACTGTTAATTGGAATTGATGACGAGGGTGTTGACACAATAACTAATAGTAAAGGTATAATTATTTGGAATGGTAACAATTGGGAAACAATGGGTACAAGCATTTATTACTCAGGTATTATATCAAATATTATAACATATCTTGATACAATATACATTTCAGGTTATTTTGATGGTATAGGAGGTAATCCCAATATTAGAAATATTGCTAAATGGAATGGTAATGAATGGGTCGATATTGGATTTAATACTACTGAACATATAAGAGGAATGAGAATTTTTAATAATGAGTTATTTATTTTTGGGGGAATTGATAGTATAAATGGTATTGTCGCAAATGGTTTGATTAAATATAATGGTGTCGAATGGAATAATGTAAATAATTTACCACAGTTTGATACTTCGTATAATGAAGCAAATCAGATATTTGAAATAGCTTACTTTGAAAATGAATTATATGTTGGTGGAAATTTTAATAATAATGATTATTCGTTAAGAGATATAGTAAAATATAACGGCTCAGAATGGGTTGATGTTGGAGGTAGTTTAAAAGGTAGTTCTGCTTGGGTTAATAAGATGGTGGTTTACAAAAATGAATTAATTGTAGGCGGTTGGTTTCATAAATATGATGGAAATGCAGGAAATAATATAATGAAATGGGACGGCAATAAATGGAGCGAATTATTTTCAAGCGATAGCATTGATTTATCATCAGGGCAAGTAATGGATTTAAAAGTAAAAGATGATGAATTATATATTTCAGGTGCATTTGGTGTAAATGGTTATGGTGAAAAAATTTTAAAATGGGACGGAAATAATTTATGTTCATTTGGTGGCGATTTTAATAACAATGTTTATTCAATGGGATTTTTTAGAGATACGCTTTATATTGGGTGTGGTACTATGATTGATAGTTTAGAAGTAAACGGCATTGCTAAATGGATTGGTGGCAATGATTTTGATACTTGTAGTGTATTACAATCTGTACCACAAATTAATAATGAATTAAATAATTTAATAATATATCCTAATCCTACAAACGGAGAGTTTAATTTAAAACTAAATTCAGAAATACCATTAGAAACAGAAATTACAATTTTCAGTATTAATGGTAGTAAGTTATTTGAAAAACAGTTTTACCAAACAAACGAAATAAAAATTAATAATTTACACCTTGAAAAAGGAGTATATTTTGTAAAAATAAAAACTGACAAATCTATAATAACTAAAAAACTGATAATAAATTGAATAATAACGCAGGGCAACAAATGCTAAAAACACATAGCGACATTGTGTGTTTGCGTGGCGGTATAACTCGTTTATTATCCGCCAAATCTTTCGAATTAACTAAAATATTGGAGAAAGATTTGGCTAATTGGAAGACCGTAAGTTCATCGCTTCGTAATCCGCTACGTTTCTTAGCACAGTCGTTGGCGGCAATAGGGAAAAGCTAAATCAAACCGAGTGTTTTATAGCGAAAAATTGCAAATTCTATTTTTAGTTTAAACAAGTTTTTGACTTGGCTTATAACAATTTGAAAAACAGTTTATGTTAACTTAAAATTTCAACGGATTTGACTTGACCAATCACGATTTGACAAACATTTCCGGTAAATTCAAATTTTCAATAATAATAAAACAAATTTTTGACTAGCGTTTTTGCAAATATCGTTTTGACTGGCTCTGCACCCTACTCTTTTTGACGATTTTTTTTATAAAACGGTAAAAGACCATAAATAGAATAACCATCTTCGGGTTTTGACTTAATAAGTGGTAAAATGACTTGACTTTTAGTTAAATCACAAAATTTGAATAAAAAACATCATCTAATTTGACTCTATAAAGACTTGATTTTTTGACTTTATTTGGTTTAATAAAAGTCACAGCAGAACGTAAAAGTTTGAAAAAAGAAAATAAAAAATCTTTATGAATCAATATTTTTTGCTATATTTAACGATTGTTTGTTAAAAATAAAGATGAAAAATAAAAAAAACTACTTACCGCCAACAATGCATATAAAAAATAGCGATTTCTGTGGGTATTCGGGCTGTGTGGCTCATATTTTGCCCCGCCAAATCTGCGATTTGACTACTTTAAATGGCTACAAATTTGGCTACTTTGACAATCGAAATGAAATCGCTTTTTTATTCGCTACATTTTCATATGCTAACCGTTAGGCACAAGCAAATACGAAATAAAAATTAATACGATTAAAGATAATATAAATGGAAGACGAAAATAATGCAAATGTTGAAAAAGTAATTCAACATCTAAACCAAAAATGGGGTAATAGACCTTGTCCTATGTGCGGTTCTAATAGTTGGAACGTATCCGACAAGGTCTATGAAATGCGTGAATTTCACGGTGGTAATTTAGTTCTTGGAAGCGGTCCGATTTACCCAGTCGTTCCTGTAAGTTGTAATAATTGCGGAAATTCTGTAATGGTAAATGCTCTATTATCTGGTGCTATTGAACAGCCGAATGTTGAACCGAAAAACACTCAAGATAATGGCTGAAAACGAAAATAACTTTAATGTATCCCAGGAATTTGAAATTATTCCACATCAAAAAACTAAGGCTTATCCAATTGGTGTAAAAGAATGGGAATTTATAAAAAATAAGATTAAAGAAATAAGCATTGAAATCAATAATTTTCACGCTATTGGATACTTATTATTAGGGGCAGCTGCATCTTGTTTAATAACTGTCTTTGCTACAGAATTTAAAGACGACTCTTCTAAATATTTAATCTGGACGTTTTTTGGAATATCACTTGTTGGTGGACTATTATCTGTTTATTTTGCTAAGGACAAGAATAAACAAGAGAGTGCTAAACCAAATGAAATTATTAATCAGATGGAACTTATTGAATCGAGGTTTGAAAATGCGAATTAATAAAGCCAGTGCCTAACACTCTGTATAGTGCATTGCTACCCTGCGGGATAGCAACGACACCATACAGTCAACGTTGTACATAATGCAAGAAGCATAACACGATATAAC
>CAMZKE010000095.1 GCA_947311115.1 uncultured Bacteroidales bacterium
AAGACTTAATTGAAAAAGGAATATTAAGACAAGAAAAATCAGGGGGAAGAAGCACAAATTATGAGTTGGATGAATTATAAAACACTGACTCTAACAATGCATATAAGCCATTGATCAAGTGGTAGTTAAGTTGAGTATTATGAATATAGATAAACAGCATAGTAAATTGAAAGTTAGGTGTTTCAAAACGCCCAACGCCTCATATACGCACCGTTATTTCTTAACGGGTATGATAAAGGGACATAGTTTATAATTATAAATAAATCAAATGTGTTATGATGAACATATTGTTTTGATTAATAAAGAACTGATATTTTGTTTTTAATAATTTTATGCTGTATATTTGACTATCAATAGTTTTAACTTTGAGAAACAACAACGACATAAAAAAAGCTTTTCAAAATAATATTGAAAGTAATTTATTTAAAAACATAATTATAAGACTAATTCCTATTCTTATAATTATGATGTTTTTTGTATATCACGATATTTATGTGATAAAAGTAACTAAATCAGTTTATCTTAGAATGCTGGTAATTGTACCTGCATTATTAATCATATTAATAAAAATACTTTATCATAAAAGCACAAGAATTGTATATATATTATACATATTTCTTTTAGTATTTTCTCAAATAATGATGTATGGTAAAATTATAATTCATTTTAATAATCAAGAACTATTAAATTCGAGCATATTAGGAACTATACTTGTTGTATTTATAGTTTCTTTAGATTTAAGAGTTAATACAAAATATGTTATAGCAGTTTATTTAATACCATTTTTACTATTTGTAGTAGCATTACATTTACATAATCATAAAATGTATATGGTTATATTAAATATTTTTCCAATTATTATTTTAGGTGTGATAGCAAATTTACTGTATAATAAACTTTTATATAATAATTTTAAATCGAATTATTTACTTGAAAAAGAAAAAGAAATTGTTGATGAACAGAATGAAGAATTAAAAGTATTAGATAATACAAAAAATAAATTTTTCTCAATAATATCGCATGATTTAAAAAATCCGTTTAATATTATATTGGGCTTTTCTGATGTGTTAAAAGACGGTTACGATTCGTATTCTGATAAAGAACGAAAACATTTTATAGATGAAATTAATAATTCCACAACGGTTGTATACGAAATGCTAGATAATCTACTTCAGTGGTCATCAATACAAATTAATGGAATTAAAATAAACAAAGAATCTATAAATATTAAATCAATTATTAACGAAACAATTTCTGTTCAACAATTAAATGCACAAGCAAAAAATATTAGGATAAAAAATATAGTTGAAAAGGAAATTATTGTAGATATTGATAAACAATCAGTTTATACTTTACTTAGCAATTTAATTGCCAATGCAATAAAGTTTTCATTTGAGAGAAGTGAAATAATTGTAAATGCCTATTTTAAAGATAATCAATTAGTTTTTACAGTTAAAGATTTTGGTGTTGGGATTGACATAAATACTGTCGATAAATTATTTAAAATAGATGAGAATAATAGTACTTTAGGTACAAAAAACGAAAGAGGTAACGGTTTAGGTTTAATTCTCTGCAAAGAGATAGTTAAACAAAACAAAGGTAGTATTTGGGTAGAAAGCAGTTTGGGAAAGGGGAGTATCTTTTATTTTAGTTTACCTATTTAATCCTGATTATTCATTCTTTTTTGATGCAGTCTCTGTGCGTCTTAAAGAAGCGCCGAGCCTAAGATGTACTACTCTTTTTCAGTATTTTATCAGCCACACGAAAAGCATTTGCGTATATTGTCCAAGTATAAGTAACACTTCCACCTGTAGGCATAAAACTACCATCGGTAACATATAAATTATTTACTTCATGTGCCTTACAATTTACATCTAAAACCGAAGTTTTAGGATTTGTACCAAACCTACACCCCCCGGCAACTAAATTTGGCGGTGGCGACCCACTTATACTTGAATTAATATTTTTTGCTCCCATTTTTTCTAAAAGTTCCTCAGCTTTTTCCGCTAAATATTTACCAACTTTTATATCGTGATGATGATTATCAACTCTTATTCTTGCAACAGGGTCTCCCCATTTATCTTTTATTTTATCATCAAGAGTTACATAACAATTATCGGTTGGTAACCAATCGCAAAAAACTTCGAAATTTAATCTTCGTTGTTTAGTAAATGAGTTAAATATTTTTTGTTTTAACTCGCTGCCATAAACTAAGTTACCCATATTGTTCCATTTTTGTTTTATTGCTTTTTTTATAGCATTAGGATGTTCAAACAAAAAATCAACCATTCCTCCTTTAATCTTATTTTGAAATTTATCAGAATCATTAATTTCGTACCAATTATGTATTGAGCGGTTTACAAATACACCCAAAGCTTTTAGTTGTGAAAAGTCTTTATCAGATAAATCTTCTTCGTTAAAATAGCCATAGCCAACCCCTCCTGCCGAAAATATTAGATTTTTACCTACTAAACCATTATTATTAGCCAAACCATTAGGAAATTCTTTGTTTTTACTCATTAATAATAAGCGAGAAGTTTCAATTGCCTGTGCAGCAACTATAAAAGTGTCAGCTTCAATAAATTGTTTTTTTTCTTCAATATCGTAATAATGAGCTTTTATTATATTATTATTTCCATCAGTTTCTAAATGATAAACTTTACTATTAGCTAATATTGTTAAATTCCCTGTTTTTAATGCTAAATTTAATAAACTTGCACGAGAACTTCCTTTAGCATCGCTTGAGCAACCATAGCTACCACAAAAATTTGAGTAAACACAAGCGTTTCTATCATCTTTTGCACGAGATAAAATTGCACGAGGTACAGGTACCATTTTATAACCAAGTTCATCGCTAGCTTTATCAATCCATTGCGATACAATATTTTCGGCAAGTGGTGGATACGGAAAAGTTTCGGTACTACGAGGTTCTTGTGTTGAATGCTTTACAATACGGCCTGAAACGCCAACAACCGATTCTACTTTTGTAAAATAAGCTTCCATATCTTCATAAGAAATAGGCCAATCAACAATATTAGCTCCTTTTATTTCGCCATACTCTGTAAGCAAGTTAAAATCTTGCGGCTTCATTCTATGAAAATATCCACTCATAAAATTTGATGAACCTCCTACACAGTTTCCATTCCAAAAATCGCGACCTGTACTGTATGTTGATTTTGCAATCCATTCGCCTTTGCTATTTTTTTCTTCAATAACATGTTGTTCGTCTTTTAAATTAGGAGTGTAAACGCTTCGGCGTGCAGCTACAATTTCATCTTTATTAAATTGTGAGGTTTTTATCCACGGTCCTTTTTCAAGTACTATAACTTTGTGCCCTGCATTAGCCAATTCGTATGCTATTGGACCTGCTCCGGCTCCGCTTCCTATTATGCAAAATTTGTGTTGTTTCATTATTTTATAAAGATAGCTTTATTTATATTTATTTGACTCTACCGGGGTTTTTCTTTACAAAATCACTCCAGTTTTTACTAGCTCCGTCACCTAAAATAGGGTTTAAAGTTTGATAATAATGACATAAAGCAGCGGCTAATCCATCGGTGGCATCTAAATTTTTTGGTAATTCTGTTAGTTTTAATATATTTTGTAATAGGGCTGCTACCTGTTCTTTACTTGCGGTACCGGTACCGGTTATTGCCATTTTAATTTTTCGTGGAGCATATTCAAAAATTGGAATATCACGCTGTAAAGCGGCAGCAATCGCTGCTCCTTGTGCTCGTCCTAATTTTATGGCAACCTGTGCATTTTTTCCCATAAATGGCGATTCAATTGCTAGTTCGTCAGGATGATACTCATCAATAAGTTTTGTAACACGATTGAAAATATGTTGTAGTTTTACATAATGATTAGCTAGTTTTGCCATTTTTACATCGCCAATAACAACTGCATATGGTTTTTTATCTATAACTTCAACAACTCCATAACCCATTATTACAGTGCCTGGGTCAATACCTAATATTACTTTCGATGCAGTTTTCATTGAATTGTAAAAGTATGGAATTAAAAATATTTACATCTATTTTGTTAACAAATCTTAATAATAAAATATTTTTTAAAAAAGGTTTTGTTTATTTAGTCTAAATAACATATCTTTGTATGGAATTAATCTAAATAAGAAATAAAAATTTAAAATATATTTAATTATGAGCGTATTAGTAGGCAAAAAAGCACCAAAATTCAATGCAGTAGCAGTTGTAAATGGTGGCGAAATGGATGAAAACTTTTCATTAGAGCAATTTATTGGAAAAAAGGAAGTAATATTTTATTTCTATCCTGCAGATTTTACATTTGTATGTCCAACTGAGATTATTGCTTTTCAAGAAAAGATAGCTGAATTTGAAAAAAGAAATGTTGCTGTAGTTGGTTGTTCAACTGACAGTCAGTTTTCTCATTGGAAATGGTTGCAAACAGAGCAAAATGATGGCGGAATTAAAGGTGTTAAATATCCATTAGTTGCTGACCCATCAATGAGTATAGCAGAAAACTATGGTGTTTTAGCAGGTGAGTATGATTACAACGACGATGGAGAAGCATTCTTTAATGGTGCTGCAGTTGCATATCGTGGACTTTTCTTAATTGACAAAGAAGGTGTTGTGCGTCATCAAGTAATTAACGATTTACCTTTGGGTAGAAGTATTGACGAAGCTATACGTATGGTTGATGCTTTACAGTTTTTCGAGCAAAATGGCGAGGTTTGTCCTGCTGACTGGAAAAAAGGTGATACTGCACTAGAAGCTTCTTTCGATGGAGTAGCAAAATATTTAAGCGAAAAATAAATAATAATAATTATGGCACAAATAACATTAAAAGGAAACGCAATAAATACCTTAGGTAATTTACCACAGACAGGTTCTCAAGCAAAAGATTTTGAGTTAGTTGCAAACGATTTATCTGTTAAATCTTTATCAGACTACAAAGGGAACAAACTTGTATTAAATATTTTTCCAAGTTTAGATACTCCAACATGTGCGGCATCTGTTCGCAGATTTAATTCTGAAGCATCGAAACTAGAAAATACAAAAGTATTGTGTATTTCAAAAGATTTACCATTTGCACAAGCACGTTTTTGTGGTGCAGAAGGTTTAGAAAATGTTGAAACTTTATCTGATTTCAGAACAAATTTCAGCAAAGATTACAATTTAGAAATTGTTGATGGTCCTTTAGCCGGATTGGCTTCAAGAGCAGTTATTATACTTGACGAAGAAGGTAAAGTAACATACAACCAACAGGTACCTGAAATTGTAGATGAACCAAACTATGATGAGGTTTTAAATGCATTAAAATAAGGTTGATATAGATTATATATTATTAAGGGCTGTCGTTTGGCAGCCTTTTTTATTATTAACCCGGATTACAAGACTTTAGAAAAAGTAGCAAAAAATAGCTAACTAAATTTTAATAAACACCATATTGGTGATATTCAGAATTTTACCA
>CAMZKE010000096.1 GCA_947311115.1 uncultured Bacteroidales bacterium
ATTTGAACATTCAAAAAATATCTCTGTTTCCATTAGCTAGATTTTTAATTTTAGGTAAAGTGTTATATCGTGTTATGCTTCTTGCATTATGTACAACGACTGCGCTAAACGCAGTGGCGTTATGCGATGCAAGATACTTTAAAATTAGCAAGTAGCCAAATTTGTAGCCAAAAAAGTAGTCAAATCGCAGATTTGGCGGGGTAGGGAACGAGCTATAAAAGCCATGATAACACACATTAATAGCCATTGTCGTTTTAGCGTTTGTTAGGCTACGTTTATTATCTCTCCATGTTTTTTAATTTCATTTACTAATGGACTACTTTCATTAAAATCACTTTCTTTTATTGGATGTGGTTCAATTCTACTATCAATTTGTCTACGTAATCTCATTAATTCAAGTTGAATATTCATTAGGTTATCATAGTCTTTAAGAATAACTGCAATATCTATATCACTATCAATATGACTTGAACCTTTTGCGTAAGATCCAAATAAAACAATACCTACACAGTCATATTTTTCAGTAACTTTTACAGCAAATCTTTTAACTATGTCTATAATTTCTCTTTTATCCATTTTCTTATTTCATTAATTCGTTTAATCCATAATTCAGAAAAATCTTTTGTGCATTGATTATAGAATTCTCGTTTATAATCATCGTATCTTGCATTAATATTAAAAAGAGAAATAGCATCTAACCAATCAGCGTAATTTTCGTTTAACTCAATTCCACTTTTTTCTGCAATTCTCAGTAAATTATGAATTGGAGGCGAATGTTTATTTTTTATTTTTACAAAATATGCTTTTAAGAGTTTTTCCGTAGAAATATGACCTAAAAATAAAGCCCAGTTATATTTTTTTGATTGAAATAAGAAATTCATAGTATCAAAATCTTCATCAGATGTTTTTATCCAATGATTTACAATTTTTTCAATATTTATTTCTTTTTCTTTATCCATTATTTCTTCATTTTTTTCACAAATATACGAAATTTTCTATAATGGGTTATATTCAAAATTTATTGGTAAAATATATTTAACATTTACAGTAAGACCATAAGTTTTTTCAGTTTTCCATTTAGGAAATAGATTGACTTTGTTTACAGTTTCTCTATCTAATTTGCTTTTATAAAACGATGTTAATTTAACTCATTTTTTATGTAGCCTAACGACTGCAATATGAAATCTTGGGCGTTTTGAAACACCAATCTTTCAATTTACTACACCGCTTATTTAATGTTATAACACTCATATTTAGCACTATCCGCCCAATTTTTTATATTGTTTGTTGGCGTTTCGTTATTTATTATTAATCAACAATAACACATTCACCTTTATCAATCTCATCTATAACTTTTTTATATTTAGTAGTACTAATATTTCCATTCTTGTATTTAACTTTAACTAATTCATTTCTGCCAATTTTTCGATTTGAATTAATAGTTGGTATTCGTCTTTTTAATGGGTCATTTTTATATAACAAACTATTTGTTTGCTTTTCTACATCTTTTATCCATTTTTTATCAATGTCAGAAAGTTCATTTAAAGTAGGTTTTACTTCGCCTATTAATTTTAAGATAGTGTTTGCATAATTATTTGCATCAACAAAATCACCTTTGAATTGATGATAATCCATTAGTTCAAAATAAATAGAAATAGCACTTGTTTTTAAATCTGTATTTAAATTATTATTAATGTGTTTTTCAATTATTTTCGCATATTTATAAGATTGCTCAATTTTATTATCTTTTCTGTAATAATCAATTATAGAAATAAATGAATTAAAATCAATTACTTGTAGAGATTGTTTGAAATTATCATTCTCATCAAAAAGTCTCGCAAACTTTATTAAATAGCTAAATGATTTTTTACGGTCTTCATTATCAATTAGACCGATTATTTGGTATGTGTTTTTTAATATTTGATTGCTTACTCCATCTTTACCGCCTATTTCATAAAGCAATTTCAAACTGGTTGATTTCTCACCTGAATTTACAGCTAAAACAGCTGTTTCATACATTAACTCATAATCTTTTTTGTTTGAATATAGATTATTAATGGCATAATTAAAGAAAGGTTCAAAATTGTCTTTGTGTTCAAATAAATTAACTAAAATAACAAGCACTTGAATATCATTGAAATTAATTATTTCTTTATCTGGTGCAAGGGTTACGTTGTTTTCTATGATAAAATTAGCGAGTTCTTTGTATAATCTTTTCTTTTCTATTTTATCATCTAAACAGCTGTCAATATTTAAGTATAGCAATGGTTTTTGATAGTTCTCGGCGTAGTTTAAGGCTTTTTCTAAGTTTTCTTTTGCTTGTTTTTTTTCTTTTTTTGCAAGATATACAAAACCTAATCTATAATATGCAACAGTTAAAATCTTATCCGTTTCTGATAAATTATCAACGTAATTATTAACTGCTTCAATTAAATTATTATAATGTTCTATTATTTTTTCAAAACTTTTAATATCTCCAATACTTAGTAAAACTTCTCCTTTGTTTAAAAGAGCATTTACATATGTTTGGTCATTTTTCTTTTCTTCAATTATTTCATCAAGATATTGGATTGATTTCTCACTTTCATCTAATTTAATGAAGTTTAAACCAGTATATAATTTTTGCCACATATACATTTCATAAGAAACGTCTTTGGATATTGGGAATTGCAATAAATATTCATTTGATTTTTCAAATTCTTTTAATTTATGGAATATTTCGCCGATATTGTATGTTGCTAAATTTTTCAGAGAACCTTTTGGTTCATTTTCAATATATTCTTTATAATATTCTATGGCATCACGTAGTCTTCCTTGTTCTTTGTATTCTTTTGCTAAATCAAAATATCCTTTTTTCTCAATTTCAATTTTATTTATCCATTCATCAGATAAACTTTTTTCTATTATTTTATTCTTTATTTTTAATTTTTCAGTATCTGTTCTGGACGCAGTAATACCAAATAAATATAATTTATGAATAATATCATCTGATAAGTCTTCAATTCTTTCATTTTTTAAATTTATTATAGCTTTTCTTACGTCTGTGTTATGTTTTACAAGGTCTCTAATATGGTCTATTGGTGGATGATTGAAGTTTGTGAGATATAATGATTTAATTACTTTTTCTAAATCTCCAATTTCAAGTTTTTCTGTTTCTATATATATATCTTCAAGCTCCGACATTATATCAAATGTCATTCTTGGATTTCCTTTGCACCAATCGTAAAATTTATTTTTAATTTGGTTATTTATAGGTATTTCACTTAAATTCAGGAAATTATTAAATTCTTTTTCTGTGAAATCATTAATTTTTATAGGTATTGCAATATTGAATGGTGAGTTATTCTTGTTTTTTATTAGTTTTTTAGGGTCAATTACACCAGATAATGTATAAGTAATTCTATTAAATGCAGGTGTTGTTACTTGTGAGAAATACAATTTTCGTATTTGTGCAAAAATTTCATCTGAAAACTCTAAATTTGTAAGAGCATCAACTTCGTCTAATATTATTACTATTTTGCCTTTATGATATTTTAAAATAGTTTTTAACTCACTTTCATATTCTCTAACAGCACTTTTTGTATAATTTTCTCGATTTTCTAAAATCGTTTTCTCAGCAATTTGGAAAGCTTCAATATTTTCATTCGCTTCAATTGTGGTGTCAATAATATAGCGAAAACAATCTTGTGCAGAATTAAATTTATTAGTCATATCAATATATGCCAATCTTATTTCTTCGTTTTCTAATTCTCGTTTTAGGTTAATTAACAAATTTGTTTTTCCCATTTGTCGAGCAACAGAAATATATGCAGGTTTAGACATTCTTTGAACTGCTTCTTTTAATTTTCTGTCTGCGTCTCTTTTAATGTAGAGTTCTTCTGGTATTATTGCCGATATATGTATTTTTTTTTCGTGCATATTTATTGATTGTCAGATTTAACCATTTTTATTGCTTCATCAACTGAACATTGCTCATAATAAATTTTTTCAATTATATTTTTTAATATACCAGGAAGCTCTAAACTATTGTTTATAATTTCTCTTTCTACTTTTTCCATTAATGTATTATTAAAATCATCAAAAATTAATTTTAATAATATTGACAATTCTTTTTTTGTCCATTTACCAATTTCAATAAAGACAAAATTTTTGTGTGCTTTATTGGAATTAACAAGAGCCTTTTCTGTCATTTTAAAGCAACTCTTTGGTTTTTTTCTTGTTGCTATTATAAACTTTACTCTAAAATCATTTTTTTTCTTATTGTAGTGTTCTGATATTGTAATAAATCCTTTTACAAACAGATTGAAAACATCTTCGTCAACAATTGGTATTTCATCAATAAACAATACAATATTATGTATCTCTAATTTCTCTAAATTATTAGATATTTGAATATATATATTACTTTTTGTACAAGGTTCATTAATTTCATAAAATGAAATTATTTCCTGATTTATTTCAATAAAATAGTCATTTACATTCTCACTTATTACTGTGCTTAAATCCAAATCTTTATACTCTGTATCCTTATTAATCAGATTACGGCAAATTAAATTTGTTTTACCAGTTCCTGACAAACCACTAACCCATATGTTTTTTTGGGAACTTAAATAATTTGAGAACTTTTCATCACACTTTCGTTCAACATAGTATTTCTCAAAATCTTTTTCTTTATAAACTGTAAATAATATTTTATCAAGTTCTTCTGGTAGTTTCTTGTTTAGAATTAATTCGTTATTATTTAATAATGCGAGGTCATTTTTTATTGCAATGTCATTGAATAAATCCAGATTGAAAACACAATATTTATTATATGCTCCATTTTCTGTTTTTAATCGTGTAAATATTCCTGTAAGAAATAACTCGTTCTCCTTTTCTATAAATGACCCTGAGCCCGATAAACCAATAATATTTTCATCAACACTATCTTCAAACGTAAACTGAATATCATCTGCTTTAACTTCAAAATAATTATCATGTCTGAAAGATACTTCACATTCTAAATTATTTCTTTTTTCATCTTCGCTTTTTAATTTATTTGGATAACCATAGATTGCTACTTTTTGACTTTTTTCAGGTTTGTGAATTTTAACAGTGTCAAATTCTACATTTTCTATTTTTATTAAAGCTAAATCAAATATATCGTGTAGAAATATTTCTAACACAGTTAATCTACAATCAGAATTATTATTTCGTGTTATCTTTACTTTTTCTTTATCAAAATCGTCTTTATCTTTCTTAATAATACAATGTTTTGCAGTCAAAACATAAGAGTATTCTTTGTCAGTTTGGTATAAACAACCACTACCATTTATTCCGTCATTTTCAATTTTAACGGCAAGTTCTTTATATTTATCTTCAATTATATTCACTAAATTTCAAATATGTAGTTTTGTTTATCTAAATAATTTATTATAAAGCTATTATCTTGTTGTTCATTGTCAAAAAAGATATTACTTATAGTTGTATTTGAATAATTAAAATGCAAAATTGCCTTTTCGTTATATGAAATAATTCTTGTTAAACATTCTTTTGATGGCAAACCACCGTGCCCATTTGTGCTAATAACAAAATTATCGCAATCTAATATTTGAAGCAATTCATTATTAACTGCAAATTTACTACAATGATGTGAAACTTTAAACAAATCAAGTTTTAGTTTGTTTGTATTTGAAAAACCTAATCGTTTTAAAGAACTGCATATAACAGATGGAAAAGCATCGCCACCAAATAATATGTTTTTATCAAGATGTGTTAATAAAAATGCAATACTACTTCTATTTGCCAAACTTCCTTTTTCTTCTAATTCATCTTTAACAGTCTCTTTTAATTCAACTATACTTTTGTGATAATCTGTTTTGTATGCCATTTTTGTTTGAGAACTCTTTTCAATTTCCCAAACGTATGATAATTCTTTTAATGTTTCTATTTCGGGTGATAAAATTTGCATTTTTACACCGTCAATATTAAATAAATCATTCGCAAGTATTGTTTTGTCAAACCAAACATTTGTTTCTTCTATTTCTTTTTCCAAAGAAATTCCTTGTTTGATACTCATCTCTTTATTTGAACTTTCAAGTATTTGTATTTCTTGAATGGTATTAGTCTCAAATTTTAAATATTCTTTTATTAATCTATCAGAATTGAACCAAATTTTCTTAAAAATATTTTCTTTTTTATTGGTGTCTCCAAAATATTTTATCATACCACCTATATGATCTTCGTCTATATGTGTGAGAATTAACAAATCAATTTCCGAATTATTCTTGAAAAGTTTTTTTAGTGTTCCATCTGAATAAGTTCTTTTTGTTCCAGTATCTATTAAAATCTTTGTTTTATTCTCATTTTCAATTTCTACAAAAATTGCATCTCCTTTATATGCTGGTAAAAATGTTATTTTCATATTATTTTCAATTAATGCAGTTCTGTTTTTTTAATGAACGCCAACGGTTAGTATATGAAAAGTAGCGAACTACGAGCAATTTCAGACCGTTGAACCAAGTAGCCAAATTTGTTGCCACTTGAATAGTCAAATCGGCAGATTTGGCGGGGCTAATACGAGCTACTAACATTGAGCTTGCAGAGAAATCGCTATTTTTTATATACATTGTTGTGCAAAGTTTTTATTCTTAATTAATCGGACTTTCCCAAAATATAATTGGATTATTAGTCTTGTAGGTTTTAAATATAGTCCCTAATTCATCCGTAAATATTTCAATCATTGGTTCTTGCTTAAAGTATTCTGTTGGAATTAAATTCACATAATTAATTTCTTTTCCTTTTGCTCTTGTTTCTGTATCAAACTGACTATGCAAAGGACAACTAAACATATATAAGTTCTTCGCCATATATTCATAAAGGTAATTTTCAATTATGGTTGATTGTTTATGATTCCAATTTGCATCAGGATTAATAATTAAAGGTTTATTATTGATTAATCGTTCTCTTACTTCTTCAATTCCTAATAACTCACCTTTCTCATTCATTACATATAAATCGTGCGTAGGGTCAATATATATCCATTTATTTAATGTTTCTGAAAAGACCATATTTATTACATGACAATCAGAGTCTATTCCTAAACTATCTTTTGGTAGACAAAGAATAAAGCGAGATTTAAATCCCATTGACAAATAACACTCATTTAAGACAGTTGCTAAACCTCTGCAATTTAATCCTATACCTGTTTTCTTACAAATACTTATCATATTCAGAGCGTTCTTTACTTGTGGATTTCCGTGAATTCCATCGTGAGGGATTAAATTGTGAATCCAGTGCATTAAATTTAAAATTCTGGAAATTTCATTAGCACTACCTGCTATTGAATCCAAATTAAAACCTTTTCTTAATTTTTGCAAATCCTTACTGTTTTTATTTTGATATGTGAAATGCGGAAATATTTGTTTTTCATTCGTATTATATTCTGATGCATTTCTTAGAGTTTCAATAAATGGTTTCTCGTATAGTATTTGAGTAAAAGCACTATCTTTTTCATTTAACAATACTATAAAATCATATTTGACACCTTCTTTAATAACAAAGCTAATTGAATCAACATCTGAATAAAATGTAACCGTAGAATTTAATTTTGTAGCTCTATAAATATCTGGATTATAATTGAAATTAATATTCCACTTATTCTTTGTTAATTTATTATTGTCACGAATACTTAATTTCTGAACCGTTGTTTTTAAGATTGGTAAATTTTGTATTTGTCCAAAAGCTAGATTTATACTAAATATTAATACTATTATTATCAGATTTCTTTTCATTATTTATTCTTTCCCTATTTTTTTAGTTCTTTCGATATTTTGCACAACGGTTGCAATATGAAATTTTGGGCATTTTGAAACACCAAACCTTCAATTTACTATGCTGTTTATTTATTGTTAATTCGTTCATATTTAGTACTATTTGCCCAATTTTTTTATATTGCGTGTTGTAGTGTGTTATTTTTTGATTAACTCTCTTAAAATATATTTAATTTGATTATCATCGTTTTTTTGCCAACATTCCACGTTTTCAGTTATTATATAATCAGGTATTATTCCTTTATTATTTATAATACCAGAAGGTCTTATTTGGTGTATAAAAGAAACTGTAAATGATAATTTAGATTTTGGCAATTTAAATGCAATAGCAGGACCAAAAGAACTAGCCCAAACAGTTTCATTTCCAACAAATACAGCCTTTCTGTAATCGTACAATGTTCTAGAAAATGATATTGCAGAAGAATATGTAAAATTACTTATTAATACATAAACTTTGCCTTTAAAACGCTTTTCTTCAGAAAAAGGTTCTTCTGAACTATTTCTTTTACTATTAATTATAAATTTGTTAGTGTCAATATCATAATGATAAATCATTGAAAATGGGAATACTTTCATATAAAAAGGGAATTGTTTTTTTTTAGTTTTTTTTGCCAATTTAGTATTATTTACATATGATTTATCAAGTTGACAAAATGTAGTGTCTATAATATACTTTAATATATAACCTCCGTTATAACTATTGCCCCCTCTACAATTTCTTAAATCAATTACCAAGTTGTTAATACCACTATTTTTAATTTTAAGAAATATCGTATCAATATCTTGACGCATTTTACGCCCAAATGTAAATTCATTTATGATTAGTATTCCAGTCTTTAAATCAGTTTTATAAAATCTGTATTTTTTTTCATTATTAAAACTTTTATCTTGGAACTCTTCGAAAACACCATCTATAAAATATTTTAATTTATTTCCATTATCGTTAACTATAAGATTATAACCCTTCCATTTAGGATATAAAATATTAAAAAGAATATTTAAATACTGATGATCTCTAATAATAGCTTCTTTTTTAAAATCTATTGTCTCCCCGTTTACGTATCTTGATAGATTATTAACTAACTCCGAAATCGGTATTTCATTTATACTTATTATTTCCTTTTTACTTAATTTAAACGCCTTATAATCATTAATAATAAAATATCTGTCTGATATTTTTTTAATTAAAAAAGGAAAATAATTTAAATTATTCCTAGTAATAGTATTTAAAGGCATTTGCATTTGAGAATGCCCATCTTTTATTAAATTAAAAATAGGAATTAATTTTATTGAAAATAATAAGTCTGTAATAGGGTAATCAATATTTTCGGTAAGGCTATCCAATTTATTCCTAAAAACTTCCTTGTTTATTTCTTTGTAACAATTAGGATGTACGTTTTCTAAAATTTTAATTAGATACGAAACATCTTTTTTTACATCTTTCTTATTCAATAAAATATCATTTGCGTATGAATTTATTGCGAAAAATATTAGTAAAGAAAAAATTATATTTTTTATGTTCATTTTTTAGTTCATTTTTTAGGACGGGTCATTATACACTACAACGTTCTAAATATGGTGCGTACCGCATTCTGAAACGATTAATTTTCAGGTTACGACAAACTTTATTTTGTGTTTTAACTTTCATATTTACAACGAATTGCGGTATGCAGTATATTTTTTGTTAGCCGTTCGTTTTTTTAATCAACTTCTATTTCTGTATACACCGAATAGATTTTTCTACTATCAATAATCAATTTATTTACTTCCACATTATCAATATCACAAGGAATTTTTTCTGAAAGTACGTTTTGAACAAATTGGCAGTAATCTCGATAATTCTCTTTTCCTTTAATCTTATCATACGAACTACTTTTGAAAATAATAAAGAAGCAAATTGAAATATCTGCGTTTTCTTCTAATGTTCCCATTGTCGTGTATAATAACTGATACCTTAAATCAAAATGTTTACTTTTAATTTTATTTCCAAAATTTTGTTCAAGTAATTTTTCAATTCTTTCTGGTTTTTTGGTGTTTTCTTTGTTCAATCTTTTAATAATTCCAGAGATATAGGCCTCCGAAACTGTTTGACCAAAAGATTCATCAACTTTTGATTCGATTCCAACAAAAAATGTCTTGTTTGTAGATTTTGTTTTACCCCAAATACCTATATCGTGAAATCTACCCCTTCCGCCAAATTTGTCAAATTTCACTTCGTATTCTGGAATTCCTTTTTCAATAATTATTTCATCCTTTAATATATCCTTTATAATGTTTTTAACTTTTTCAATACCATTCTCGATTAGTATAAATTCAGCTAATGAATATGCACTTCTTCCTTTAACCCAATCCTTTTTAGGAATTTCTTTTTCCCAATCATTTATATTTTTAATTGCTTGGTTTTTTCTATTTACGATTTCCATATTTTTTCAATTTTATTTTTTTTGTATTAAATCTTTTCTGTTTTTTGAGATAAAATTACGGCTAACGACTGCTGTAAAAGTAGTAGCGGATTACGAAGCGATGAATTTTTCGGTTTTGCAAGTAGCCAAATATTTTTCCTCTTTTTAGTTAAATCAAAATATTTGGTGAGCAACCTACGAGCTACATCGCTATGCAAATCCACTAAACCGCTATTACCTTTACAGTTTGTTGGCAAGCGTTAATTATTTTATTATTAATTTTCTTGTTCCTATTTTATTATTATCTGTTTTTACTGTTATTATGTATGTACCGTTTGTTAATGAAGAAACATCTAAACTGTTCATTTTACTTCTTATATCGCTTATCATTAATTTGCCGGCACTGTCAAAAACTTTTATTTTGGCATTGTTTGGCAGATTTTTAAAATATACTATATTTTTTGTAGGATTTGGATAAATTGAAAAATCAAGTTTTGATATTTCTTTGTTTTCTATATTTGTTGTTCCGTCGGGATAAACACTATCGCCTTGAGCAATAAAGTTTACGGTATAGTGGGTATTTGTTGTTGTGGTTATATTTGCAGGTGTCCAGTTTTGATACTCGAAACTTGTTACATACAGTTGCACATTTTCGTTATCGGGAATGTAATCTATGTAATAATCACCGTTATTATCGGTAATTACTGCCGATAAAATACTTCCTGTTGTTTGATTTCGTAATATTACAATTTGGTCGGCTAAACCTACTAAATTTATAGATTTTGAACCACCGCCTGAAACTGTTCCGCCACCTGTGTTTGAACCTGTTGTATCAACTTGATAGTGATTTACATTTAATGTGCGAATATCACCTGAAACCATTGTTATTACATCAGCACTATCAACTGTTGGTCCATCGTAAAAATATACAGGGGTTACATTTGGATAGGCACTGGGGTTTACTACTTCCGATTTTAAATAATAATCGCCATAATCTAAATTATCAAATTGTATATTTCCGCTTGATAAATTTGTTGGTCCTGCTTCGAGAATAATTACAGTATTGTTATTTATATCTAATGTTGATTTATATAACGACATTTGTACATCGTTGTTTGCAAACGATTGTTGATTTGTTCCGTAGGTTGCCGATGCAACAATTTTTGTAGTCCCATTATCGTCGGTAAATGTTACATTGCCTTGTTTTAAAATGCAATTATATTGATTTTGACTCCAAACTTCGTAAGTGCCTGCTATGTAATTATATCCAAGGTTTAAGTTTGATCCTGTTCCTGCAATGTTGTTTGTAAAAATTGCACCACCAAGTGTTACCCAATAGTTTGTTCCTGTAAAACTTGTGCTAAGCGAGATTTGACCTGATGCTCCTCCTGTTAAAAGTCCGTTGCTTGGATTTGGAATAATAACTACTTGTGTAGGATTTGGATTTACAGTTAAATTTAAAGTAAAAATACTATCGCATCCATAAATACTAACATAGCTGTCGGTATAAGTTCCTGCTGTTGAGTATGTAAATCCGTGCCAAGTAATACTTTCTCCATCACAAATTGCTGTATCGGTTATAATATTGTATCTGGGATTTACAGTTAAATTTAAAGTAAAAATACTATCGCATCCATAAATACTAACATAGTTGTCGGTATAAGTTCCTGCTGTTGAGTATGTAAATCCGTGCCAAGTAATACTTTCTCCATCACAAATTGCTGTATCGGTTATAATATTGTATGTGGGATTTATTGTTAAATCAAGATGGCGAATACTATCGCAAGCGTTTATTGTATAAAAATTTTCGGTTACAGTTGTACTTGATGTATAAGTTTGTCCATTTACATTCCAAGTATAAGAATTTCCGCAAACAACTACAGTATCTGTAATATCATAAGAGGGATTAGCTATAAGATTTAATTTGATTATACTATCACAAGATGTTATTGTTGATGTTAAAGTATGGTAATAGATTCCTCCATTCGTTAAACTTGTACCATAAAAATCATATGTATCTCCTTGACAAATTTGTTCATTAATTATTGTTGTATCAATATTTACTAAGTGTATATTATCTATTAGCAATTCACTACCTATTTGTTTTTGTGTTGAGTAAGAAGACCCGAAAATAATATTTATTGTGTCTGGGAAAAGTGAAGATTGATATGAAATAGGTATTTCAAATAATGTCCAAGTACTAATAGTATCATCTATCAGTAACAATGAATGAGCAATTGTATCTCTTGATGTTCCATTCCATAATGTCAGATATATTTCAATACCACAGGTATCATTATTACCGTTATATTGAAAATATCCATTTAGAATATCAGGTCTATCTGTATAAGGAATACCTCCGTTAATAGTGCCAGATACAATAGTCCCTAAACTTATTACTCCTGGTATTACTGAACCTAGAAGTTCACTTGTAATCATTTTTGGAAAAAAAACACCCTGTTGTGAATTAATATTTTGCTTTGTAACGTTTTCATTTACAAGACCAGAGATATCTATGTTAGTTGTGTTCCAATTATCTGGATTTTCATATGTTCCTTCTTGGGTCCAACTCTCAAAACTTGGATTTGGGGGTTGTGTTTGTGCATTTGAAATAACAAATCCTAGTACAATTAGTAAAGTAAAATACAGTTTTTTCATTGTTAATTAATTTAAAGTTTATAATTCAGTTTATAATAATTTCATATTCAAATTTTAAATAACACCTCGTGCGTTAGCAAGAAAAAAATCTTCTTGGTTTTTACAAAATGTGTTGTTTGTGTGTTAGTTTTTCTTATTTATTTTCATTTTTCAAAGTTATTCGTTTTTACTGTTTCTTTTCTCACATATTTATGTGGTTTTTCTTTCTTCTGTTATTCTTCTACAATGCTTGCCAACGGATTAGTGTATAAAATTCGTAGCGAATCATAATGCGATTTCAGTTCGTTAGTCAAAATAGCCAAATTTGCACCTGTGAAAATTAGTCAAATCGCAGATTTGGCGGAGCCCGAAATGAGCAACACTGCTCGCATAGCAACTGAAATCGCTATGATTTATACACTTTGTTGGCGGTATGTAGTTTTCTTTATTTTTCATTTTTATTTTTAACAAATAATCTTTAAATAGGGTCTGCTGATTTTCTTCAAATATCAATTTAACTAATTGATATTAACAGTATTATGTTAATAAAAAGCTTTCAAATATTTTTTAAAATGCACGAAAATCATTACATTTATATAAAAAAGTCGTGCATTTATGGTCAACTATACACCGAGTAATCAGTTAAGTTTGTCAATGTTCAAACATCCATTTGAACAAGAATTAGACAAAAAAAACAGATGGGTAAAATTAGCAGAATTAATGCCATGGGATGAATTAGCCTCTGTTTATGCAAGTAAACTACGTTCTAATCAAGGTCGCAAATCAGTAGATATACGCCATGTGTTAGGTGCGTTAATTGTAAAACACAAATTAGGATTAGATGATAGAGGAACTATAGAGATGATCCAAGAAAACATTTATCTTCAATATTTTTGTGGGTTAAAGGAATTTAGTATAAAACCCTTATTCGACCCATCGTTATTTGTAGATATAAGAGAGAGATTAGGTGGCTTAGAATTTGAGAAATTTAATCAGCTTATTATATCTAAATCAGAACGATTCAAGCCTCATCAAGCAAGAATAAAAAAATCAAATAAAAACGATGATGAGCTACCAAATAATAAGGGTACATTAAAAATAGATGCAACAGTAGCCGACCAAGAAATAAAATTTCCTACCGATGTAGATTTGCTCAGTACAAGCAGGGAAAATTTAGAAAGAATGATTGACAAAATGTATGATTCAAAAAAAGACAAGAGCAAACCCAGAACCTATAAACGAATCGCAAGAAAGAAATTTTTAAACATATCAAAAAAGAAGAAAAAGAGTAAAAAGGAAATACGTAAAGCTGTAAAAGCCCAACTCCAATATGTAAAAAGGGATTTAAAATATATTGATGATTTTATTTCTAAGAATAGGCATAGCAGCTTGTCAAAAAGAGATATACAACTATTACAAACCATAAGAGAAATTTATAGGCAACAATTGTGGATGCGAGAAAATAACAAAAGTCATATCAATAGAATAGTAAGTGTTTATCAAAAATATGTAAGACCCATAGTAAGAGGTAAGGCTAAAAGTAATACCGAATTTGGTGCAAAAATTAATTTAAGTGAAGTTGGTGGATTTTGTAGGATTGATAGATTAAACTGGGAAGCATATAATGAAAGTGTAGATATTAAATTACAAGTTACAAACTACTATAATACTTATGGGTGTTATCCCTCTGAGTTATTAGCAGATAGAATATATCTTACACGAGAAAACAGGATGTATTTAAAATCGTTAAACATTAAGATATACGGCAAACCACTTGGACGACCAAAGCAAAAAGCAAAAACTTCTGCTCAAAAATATAGGGATAGAAAAAAACAAGCACAAAGAAATCATGTAGAAGGAAAATTTGGTCAAGCCAAACGAGGATATGGGTTAAATAACATTATGGCTCGAAGAAAAGACACTTCAGAATCGTGGATAAATAGTATAATTTTTATAATGAATTTGCAAAAACTATTAAAAATAGCTGAAAAATATGGCTGTTTTTTATGCTCATTTTTAAAATCACAAAACCTAAACTTAGATTTAGTATTTTATAGAATAATTAATACGGGTTTTAAAAATAAACTAAATTGGGCTGGTTAGAAAATCAGCAGACCCTAAATATAGCAAAAAAATTCATTCATAAAGATTTTTTATTTTCTTTTTTCAAACTTTTATGTTCTGCTGTTACTTTTATTAAACCAAATAAAGTCAAAAAAATCAAGTCTTTATAGAGTCAAATTAGATGATATTTTTTTATTCAAATTTTGTGATTTAGCTAAAAGTCAAGTCATTTTACCCCTTATTATGTCAAAATCAGATTCTGATTACTTTATTTATGGTCTTTTCTATTTTATAAAAAAAAATCGTCAAAAAGAGTAGGGTGCAGAGCCAGTCAAAACGATATTTGCAAAAACGCTTGTCAAAATTTGTTTTATTATTATTGAAAATTTGAGTTTACCGGAAATGTTTGTCAAATCGAGGTTAGTCAAGTCAAACCAGTTGAAACTTTAAACTAACATAAACTGTTTTTCAAAATCTGATTAGCCAAGTCAAAAACTTGTTGAATCTAAAAATAGAATTTGCAATTTTTCGCTATAAAACACTCGGCTTGATTTGGCTTTCCCCTATTGCCGCCAACGATACGTGTATGAAAATGTAGTGAAAGACAAAGCGAATACATATCTATTGTCAAAGTAGCCAAATTTGCAAGCTTTTAAAGTAGTCAAATCGCAGATTTGGCGGGGTGAGGTATGAGCTATGTTGCTTAAATACCCACTGAAATCGCTATTTTTTATACACTTTGTTAGCATTTGTTA
>CAMZKE010000097.1 GCA_947311115.1 uncultured Bacteroidales bacterium
GCTACATGGTTTGTCGCCTCGTCTAAGAAAAATAAAAAAGCATGAATAATTCCATCTAACTAAATTAGTGATATTCAGAATTTTACTAATTTAGTTAGATGGAATTATTCATGCTTTTTTCTTTTTCTCAGATGAGGCGACAAACTATGTAGCTGTATATTAATACTGCAAATGGTTTGTAACGAAGTATCAGGAAAAGAAAAATGTATATTTAATAATATAATCACCCAAATTTGGGTGATTTGTAGTTTGAGTTAACCGATTGTTTATAAGTATATTATAGATAGTGTTATTGAATTGTATGAATAATGCGGGTTAACTAGTAGGGTTAATAATATACAAACATAAATTAAAAAAGGACGGCTACCACCCCGTCCTAACTAAACTACTCTATTATGAAAAAAAACTACTTAAAATTTTGAAAAAGGAGGACGCAAAATTAATTACAGTCCTCCAACCTACCTACCTACAATGAGAAACTTTAATATATAAATGATAGATATAAAACACGATTTCTTTTAATATATTTTAGTTTATTATAATCTTACCTGAATACATTTTGCCAGAAGTTTTTAAAACTACAACATACATTCCTTTGTTATCAATAATAATTGGTGATGATTTTAATTCTGTATCAATAATCAGTTTTCCTAAGCTATTGTATATTAAAACTTCAACATTATCATTATTCGGTACATTTACATATACTTTATTATTGTTATTATATATTTTATAATTGTTATTTATAGCAATATCTTCAATTCCTGTAGTTAAAACATTAATATAATTATCTTTTGTTAATGTTTCGGTATCTGTTCCGTCAGATACCTCAAGAGTTACGCTATATGTACCTGCCTCAGTAAATTCAACTTGAGGGTTTTGTGAGTTTTCATTTGTGCCTCCAACAAAATTTATTGTATTGGGAGTAAATTGCCATGTCCATGAGCTAGGAGTACCTGTTGATTGGTCTGTAAAGTTTACTGCTGAGTTTATAACAGGAGTTGTGTTGTTAGCCATAAAATTAGCACTTAAAGCTTGAACCGAAAATTCAAAAGCCGATATATAACTGCCACTTTCAGAAGAAGTTTTTACATAGGAGTTTACATACCAAAATGTATGGTCATTAGTTGGGTCTATTGTTAAGTTTGAGTAATCAACCCAACGACTGTTTGAGGTTTTTGACATAGTTCCGTCGTAAACATTTGTTTCTGAAACATCAAAAATACCACTTGCATTTTGGTATTCTGTACTTGATTGACCTGCAAAACAAATTCCGGGATAAGTATTAGGTCCGCCTATAGTATATCCAATAGCTATTTCGTGGTCTCCATTCATTGCAATACTGCCAAGCCATCTGCTTTTTGTGTCAGGAGCATAAGTTCCTTGTTGTCTTATATACCAATCACCATCGGTTTTTTCAAGCTCATACCATCGTAATCCTGCTTGGTTTTGACCATCAATATTTACTGTATGATAGCAAACAATATTTTGACTAGTTCCAAAATTTCTATATTGAGCTCTGTACATCATTGTTGTTGAAACGGCATCTAATTTTGTAGTTGTCCCCGGTTGTTCAATACATGTTATAGCATTGTAATCTGAGCTACCTGTATTAAATTGACTAGAGAACGCTTCAACATCTAGCATTTGTGTTTTCTGAAATGTTGAGTTTGCAGGTGTATTCCAGTCAGGTTTTAATTCCCAAATCCATAATTGGTCTGTACCTCCCCAAGCATCATCGTTTATAGTAACAAATACGCCCGGTTCTCCACTAGGTGCAAATGCTCCATCATTATCAACCGGAAGAGGAACTTGAAAAACAGCATAAGGGCTAGCTCCAATACCCGGTATATCAGACGATTCAAACGAAATTATTTGCGGGTTTGCACTACCTGTAAGCATCGCACTTCTCTCTAATACCATAAATCGTTCTTGTGTATCCCAACTATATAAAGGGTTCGCACTTATGTAATATCCATCTTCTCTAACACCTATTTTAAAATAATCCGGAAATGCATTTAAATCAAAACGCCATTTATACCATGAACCGGTAGGGTCACCGGTTTGCGATAATGCAACAAAAATATAGTTTTGAGAATAATCGCTGTTATGACCAAACTGTGAGATAAGCCATCTGTTAGCATGTTCATCATATACTACAACAGGGTCGCCTGCACCTTCTCCATCAGTAGGTGTTACATCATTAAAGAATGTATTTAATGTTGTTGGGCCTAAAAGCGTTTGTCCGTCTTTATCGTAAATAATAAATGAAAAATTTAATGCTAAAATAAAATTATTAGGACCAACAACACCGTTACAGTCTGTTGCCGAAGCATAAGTGCTTAATGCGTCCCATTCTTTAATTATTGTACCATCAAAAGATGTTCCCATTTTATTTTGAGTAACCGCATCACTGTTTTTTTGCGATTTATTGTTTCCAAGAGGAATATTCTGTGACATTGTATGATTAGGGGTCTCGCTTTTTTCCTTTTCTATGTATTCTTTTAACTCTTCTTTTGTTAGTACAGGTAAATCTTTTAATGTTCCTACAGAAAAAGAACTTGCTGAAGATGTTCGGCAAGGAGCAATTTTATGCGTTTGCGTGTAACCCGTACTAGCAAATAAAACTGATATTATTAGAATTATTATATTATATTTCATCTTGTATTATTTAGTTTACTAAGTTGTGTTTGTAAGAGAACTGCTTATTTTAAAGTCACTATAAGAAAATGCCAAAAGCAATATTTTCAATGTTTTGAAGACAATCGCGCTATTGTAATTGGCATTTTCTGCAAACCTAAGTATATTACTCTGTAATCACCATTTTATATGAGTTTGAACTAATTTTATTACTTATATTTATTATGTAACTTCCTTTGTTAATATTCTCAACACAAACTCGCTCTTTTGAGTTGTTGTGTTTATTATAAACAATCTTTCCAAGTAAATCATAAATTATTATATCACAGTTTTCAGCATTAGTAATATAAAATCTTCCATTGTTACTTGGGTTAGGAAATACTGTTATTTTATTGTTATCTAATTCTTTAACGCTAAGGCTAACAGTTGCGTTAAATTCGGTGCTTTCTTCGCTGTTAAAAAATCCATTTTCGGCAATAAGATTACCGCTTTCATCTTTTAAAGTGTAATATCCCGGAGCAGCAATACCGTCGCCATACGCATCATAAAGTTTAAATGTATAGCAATCTGTTGCAGTTAAATTAATTGTTTCGTTATAAAGTGTAGCGTTAGAATATCCATTACCTGAGGCTACTACAGTTCCCGAAGAATTAAATAATTCCCATGATGTATCTTCTCCATGGTCATCTGTTTTTAATTCAAAAAATAATTGGTTTGAGCTGTACATAGTTTGTGTAAAATCAGAAGAAATAACATCATTTGCTGCATTTTCATCTGTTACTCCATTTGGATTTGAACATGTACATGTTATTGTTTTTGAAACATTATAATTTTGAGTATATGTATAAGCCGGTAGTGTAATTTCTTCGCGTTCGTTAAAAGCTAAATTACCTGTCCAGTTGTATGTCATATCAGCTTCGCTATCTACCGAATAAGTAATTGTAAGACTTGTTAAATTTTCACCGCCTTTGTTTTTTAATATAATAATTGGCGATATAGTATTATCACATACAGATTTATCAGGTGCAATTACATCGTATAATCCGGCATCGTTATTATATAATATTTCACGTAACGATAAATTTGTTGCTTGTAGTACTTCTCCTGTTTCAGTATCTTGAATATATGCTATTAATTCACAATTATCTTTATCCCATTCAGAATCTAAAGTAAAATTAAGATTAAATGTTTGTGTTGATGAATTAGATAAATCAACTGGGCTTCCTGATTCTGTAGGTATTATGGCTCTAACAACATTATCTACTGTTTCTACAGTTTCGCCTTCCCAACCAGTCCAATCGTAATAAATATTTTTTTCTTTAAGTATAAGCCTCATTACCATATTTGTATTTGTAAATTCAGCTTCTTTAGTTAAAACTACAGTTGCAGCATAATTACTTCCTGTATGTGTTTCTGTAAGTTCAATAGAAAAATTACTTTGAACATTATTACGTGCCTCTACAGCTGCTTGCAAACCTGAAACAGCATCACTATATGGTACTCTAACGCCATCAACCCAAAATGCAGGATATTCACTATCTTCTGTACCGTACATATCTTGTAATCTAGCAGCACTTTCGGCACAATAGAAATAATCCATATCGTGATAGCTGGCAACTGTAACATTTGATACATTATTCTCAATATCGCTTGTTATTGGAACAAAATAACTACATGTAGGCATTGAAGTATTGTTAGCTTGTTCTAATAATACATATTGTCTTGCAACTTGAGCATTTATAGATTGAAAAGCAAATACTACTGAAAAAATTATAAGATAAATCTGTTTCATGATAAAATGTTTTTAAAAAAATTATTTAATTATTATCGATGCAAATATAAATTACCAAAAATTGTATTGTAAATTTTGTGCTATGACAATTAATGACAAGTTTAAATTATATTTGTTAAAAGTTGTAAAATCACGTTAAGTCCTGGATTAACAGTCTTTTAAGTGTTATTCGTTATTGCCAATTTTATTATCTGATTTAACATTTATAAAACTTATTAAATATTATTTTGATTATTAACATCAGTTTTTATACCCATTTGTTAATTTGCATATCACATGTCTTTGTTTGTCATATATGTATTATTGCCTTTTGTAATTTACTATCTTACATTTGGTTAAATGGTTTGATGAAGTGTCAGATTTTAAATTTCGCTAATATGAAAAAAGTATATTTGTTATTTTTGCTTATAAATACTGTTATTTTTTTAAACGCGCAAAATTGCGATTATGGAATAGTGCTTTACGATACATTTGGAGATGGTTGGGCAGAAAGCTATGTGATAGTAAAAGTAAATGGATTAGATGTAGATACACTTACTCTAAATAATGTAACAGATGACGGCACCGAAATGGGCGTGTACCTTAATGTCGCAATTGATGATACTATTGATATTGAATTTTATGCAAATAGTGCACCAGATCCACAAGAATGCCGGTTTAAACTATTTGACTGTAAATCTCAAAATGTCTCAGGGACTGCTAACGGATATGGAGACGAAAATGAAAACATTACAGGTGTAATTGTAAATTGCAATAATTGTATGAGTGGAGATTGTGCAAATGCACAACCTGTATGTGATGATGCATCAATTAATTCAAATCCAAATGGTTCAGGGTATAATGACGATTTAAATGCAGGTAACAGGGGCACATTAATTAATGGTGAACATTTTTCAAACTGGGTTCACTTTAAAACTCAAGTTGATTGCGAAATATGTTTAGATATAACTAATCCTGATAGCATAGATTATGATTTTGCCATTTGGAATGGTACAGATTGTCCGCCAAGTGCACAGCCTATTAGATGTTCGTATGCAAGAATGGTTGGTGGATTACCTGTGTCAGCTTATTATACAGGAATGCGAAATACAGAAATCTGTACTTGGGAAGAAGATGTTAATGATATTTGTGGTCAACCTGTAGATGGTTATGTAAGTTGTATTAATGCGGTTGCCGGGCAAGAGTTTACATTGTTAATTGATAATTGGGATGGTATATCAACACCATTTACTTTAGATTGGTCATTTAATGTAGCCGATCCTATAAATTGTGATATTATTGTACCTGTTGAGTTTATTTCATCGTGGTATAATTGCACTACGCATACTTTACAATGGCAAACTGCAAGCGAATTAAACAATGATTATTTCACATTAAAAATTGGTAAATCGTATAATAACAATGAGCTTGTTGTTGATAATGAATATATAGTATATGCTAATGGAAATTCTAATCAGCTTATGCAATATGAATATAATTTAAATGTAAATAATGCTTATGTTCAGGTATGGCAAACCGATTACGATGGAGCAAGCGTACTTTTAAATACAAATTACATTGGTTGCGATGAAAAAGAAAAATCAATTTCAATATATCCAAATTATATTACAGATGGCTCTTATGTAAATATAGATGGAAATTATAAATCTATTCAGGTTTACGATATGCTTGGAGCAGAAGTTTATCCTCACATAAATGACCATAAAATATTTGGTTTAATGGCAGGTGTTTACATTATAATTATAGATAAAAAATACAAAAATAAGTTAATTGTAAATTAATGAGAATAAATGCAAAAAATAAAAGCATGAAAACTTATGTTTCCATGCTTTTATTTTTTGCTAATGTTTTTATTAAAATCTTTCTGTCATAGCAAAATGAAAATTAGCCTCAATAGCTGCATTTTCATCGCTATCAGAACCATGAACTGCATTTTCGCCAAGCGAAGTAGCATATTTTTTTCTAATGGTACCTTCTTCTGCTTCTGCAGGATTTGTAGCTCCAATAAGTTTTCTGAAATCAGCAACAGCATTATCTTTCTCTAATATAGCTGCAACAATAGGTCCTGATGACATAAAATTCACTAACTCGCCAAAAAATGGACGTTCTTTATGTACTTCATAGAAACCTTCTGCATCAGCTTTTGTAAGCTGAGTATATTTCATTGCTTTAATTTTAAAACCGGCTTCGTTAATCATTGCCAGAATTCCTCCAATGTAGTTGTTTTTAACTGCATCAGGCTTTATCATTGTAAATGTGATATTGTTTGCCATAATATTTTTTTTGCAAAGGTAATAAGCTTATTTGTATAATGAAAAATTATTTAAGAGGGCTGCTTAAAATTAGCTTTTTTATTGATACCTTTTAATTATTAACTGCATACTATTAAAAAAATAGCAACTATAAATTATAGTCGCTATTTTTTTTAAATAAATTGAATAATATCTATTTAAGAATAGTAATCTTTTTAATATAATTATTAACAATAATTATATAGTTTCCATTATTTAGCGAAGAAACATCTACGGTATTATTACCTTCTGTAAGTTCTCCTTCTAAAACAGTAACTCCTAATAAATTCTTAATTGTATAAGTTTCATTATTATTAGAAATATTAATATTTATAATATCTTTAGATGGGTTAGGGTAGATATTAAAATTATCCAGCTTGTTTTTATTTACAGATGTAATTCCATTATCTAATACAACCTCTTGTGTTTGATACACTTTTCTTGTATCGTAATCAAAAACAAATGCTATAAGATGACAGTTTTCTTTGGCGTAATTTGTTGCATCAACAGAATAAGTTTTGTGAACAGAACTATTATTTTTTAAATCAATTATATACCCATTTTCATCAGGATATATTCTTCTATCTAAAAATTCTAATGTTGGTCTACCTCCCCATGGGTAATCTATATTTGATTCTGTTAAAACTAAAGCTAATCTTAAGTTATTGTTAGTAACAGTTTCGTATTTGTCAACATCTACAGCAACATAAAAAATTCCAGGATTATTTTGTTCTTGAATAGACTCAATATTTATTAAAATAGGGCTTTTAATAGCTAATGCAGCGTTAGCATTATCTGTGTACGGTGGAAGGCAATCTCCTCCACATCCTCCTGACATTACATTTCCGCCATCAAAAAATGTTGTAGGAGAACCTATCACTCCTAAATATGTTAATCTTCCTTGTGCATATTGGTTTGTAAATTCACTTGGTGATGATGATGTATGATGTTCGATACAAGCAACATTTGCGCCTGATTCGTATAGCTCTTGTAACGCTTTAGCAGCGTACGGACAAGTAGGTCAAGTGGTGTAAGTAGAACTTTCTATTAAAACCTTTTGTCTAAGTTGAGACCATGTATTAATATCTTTTGTTAAAGAATTGTCATCGGGATTAGCATCACCTACTGCATTAGTAGTAACATTAACAGTATAAACTTTACCTGCATCTGTAAAAGTATATTGAGGAAATGTAATTGTGCTATCCTCTCCTCTGTTAAGTGTAATACTTTTTGTTTCATTATATACTACACTACCGGTTTCGTATTCTGTAAAAGTACATATAGCATCAAATGTTACTGATGGAGCAACACCTTTATTTATAATATGAGCAGAAGGGTTTAAGTTTTCTCCTACCGCATGTTGTTCATCAATCGTAATTTCATCAACCATAACGTCTATATTCGGTAAAACCGATATTTCTATATCGTCAAATGCCCATTGATTTACATAAAATGGACAGTCTTCCATATAAAAGCATATTTGGAAATTTGCTGAACCAACATCATTATTATCAATTATGCTAGTTAATGTATAGGCTTGTTCCCAGTTATCTGCCGCACTTGATAGTGTACCACTATCCCAAACTGTATTCCAAGTTGTTCCACCATCTGATGTTGTTGCAATACCTACATTTACATTTTGCTCCATGCCTTCATACGAATCAACTCTAACAAATTGGTGTTTAAAAGAAATAGAAAGGGCTTCCATTCCTGTAGTGTTTATTATTGGTGAAATAAACCTAGCAGTTCTTTCGTATGGTGTAGGATAATCGGTACCTAAGTGACCATCAATCTTAACCTCTGCTCCTGTGCCACCTGCATATGTAGGATCTCCTTCAGAGCCACCAACTGCCCAATGTTTAATTTGGTTACCTCCATATGATGTTGCATTTATAAATCCTTCTTGAAAAGTCCAATCTTTAGCTTGCCCATCACCAGTCCACGCAGGATTACCTGTAGAAGTTTCCCAGCTAAAATCGCCCCATGTAAAATCGTTAAAGTCTTCCGTGAAAATTTGCCCAAACGATGTGATTATGCTTAAAACAATAATCGCAAATGTCATCAATATTTTTACCATGATTTTAAATTTTTATTATTAATTACATACAAATGTAAGTTACAAATATGTATTTTGCACCATGTTTATCTTTCTTGTTATCGTTTGTCATCGTTTGTCATATCTACTTTATCTTTTTTAATATAAAATTCTAATTTTTGTGCAATTTATGCAGGTGTTAGCATTTATTAAAAAAACAGAACAAATAATGAGAAAAAGAATTTTTGATATAATATTTATTGTAGCTTCAGCAATAGTATTGGTGGATTTTATTAGAATATGAAATAATTGAAAAATATAGCGGTTTTGCGTTAATTCCAATTTGAATTGCCTACCAATTAGGACAATATTCAGAAAGAAAATTTAATAAAACAAAATAAGTTCTCTTATTAAGAACTTTTATTATATCTTTGCGTAATAATATAAAAGTATGAAACGAATAATTGCAAAGAAAACGCTACGTGAATATTGGGAGAAACACTCTGAATGTGAACAGTATTTGAAAACTTGGTATGAAACAGCTAAGTCATCAAACTGGAGAAACCCGAATGAGATTAAACAAACGTATGCTAATGCAAGTATTTTGAAAGACAATAGAGTCGTTTTTAATATCAAAGGAAACTCTTTTCGACTGATTGTTAAATTTAATTATGAAAGACAATGGGCTTTTATAAGATTTATAGGGACACATACTGAATATGATAAAATTAATGCAGAAACAGTTTAAAAATTTGAATTATGAATATTAAACCAATAAAAACAGAAGAAGATTACAATAGTGCTTTAAAAAGACTTGAAGTGATTTTTGATGCTTCCCAAAATTCAAAAGAAGGAGATGAAGCCGAAATATTATCTCTTTTGATTGATAATTATGAGAATGAATATTATCCAATTGAAGCACCTGATCCAATTGAAGCAATTAAAATCAGAATGGAGGAAATGGATTATAAACAAAAAGATTTAGTTGGAATTATCGGTGGAAAAAGTAGAGTTTCTGAAATCTTAAATAAAAAGAAAAAATTAACAGTCGAAATGATTAGGAAACTTGAAGAAATGTTACATTTATCGGCTTCGATTTTAGTGACTAATTATCAACTATCAGAATAACAAATGCTATACGTAATTTGGGTAACCTATTGATATTAAACACTATAGTATTATATAAAATTAGTAGTAAATTAAAGGTTTATCGTTTCAAAATCCCAAACTACGCATAGCCAAACCGTTAAACCCAAGAATGAAAAACCGTACAGCATCGTTCGGTCTTGATTTTTTCCTTTATTTTGCATCAAGGCAAAATGGAGTCGCCTGTCCGGCGAAAGAGGACAATTATTAATATATTAACCACAAATTTCACAAATTAACACAAATATTTATGTAAAAATAGACGCAGATTGTATATGATTTTTATGATATTAAAATTACGTAAATTTATCGTAATAAATTATAACTGTATACCCCGTCAAGTTAATTAGTATTGTTTCAAAACATTTATTCTAAAAGTAAATTCCTATATTTTTAAACCTATATATTTATCTTATACCAATAGCGTCCTAAATAAAAAAATAAATTAAAAAAAACAGAGAGAAGTTTTAAACTCAAATTATCTTTGAGGTGAACAAAAAACAAACTCTCTGATGACAAA
>CAMZKE010000098.1 GCA_947311115.1 uncultured Bacteroidales bacterium
AAGAGGGGGATTCGAACCCCGGTACAGTCACCCGTACGGCAGTTTAGCAAACTACTGGATTAAGCCACTCTCCCACCTTTCCTTATTGCGATTGCAAAAGTATATTATTGAATTATATTATCAAAATATTTTAACACGATTTTTTATAAAATTTAATCTGTTTTAGTTTAATTCATCGTCGCTTGGTACATATAAACGAATAGTATTCCAAAATCTACCTCGTCTGCTTGCTGCGAGAAGGTTCATTTTATCCAAAAAATAAATATGCAATAAATATTGATGCTAATATTCCTGCAAAATCGGCTATTAAACCTGCAGTTATTGCGTACCTTGTATTTTTTATACTTACCGAACCAAAGTAAACTGCTATTATATAAAATGTTGTATCGGTTGCACCTTGAAAAGTACTTGCCAAACGTCCGGCAAAACTATCAGCACCAAACTGAGTCATTGTGTCAACCATCATACCTCTAGCACCTGCACCACTAAGTGGTTTCATAAATGCAGTTGGCAGTGCATCAACAAAACGTGTATCAGTACCAAAAAACGAAAACAAATGTTTTAAACCATCAATTAAATAATCCATAGCTCCTGACGCTCTAAAAACACCTATTGCAACTAATATTGCTATTAAATATGGTATTATCTTAATGGCAATTCCAAATCCTTCTTTTGCTCCTGTTATAAAGCTATCGTAAACATTAATTTTATTATAAAATGCCAAGCCGATAAAACTTGCTATAATTGTAAACAATATTAAATTACTTGCAACACTCGACACTGTAGTTATCTCGGACTGAGCCAAAGTTGAAAAATAATAAATTATTCCGGCAATCAGTAACGAAAATCCGCCAAGAAAAGCAAAAATTGTTTTATTAAAAAGATTTATTTTTTGATAGATAGCAACAGCAATTATTCCGGCAAGTGTAGAAAAAAAAGTTGAAAGTAATATTGGTATAAAAATATCTGAGGGGTCTGCAGCACCAAGTTGAGCACGATATACCATTACCGATATTGGTATTAATGTTAAACCTGATGTGTTTAACACCAAAAACATTATCATTGAGTTTGATGCCGTTTTTTTATTTTTATTTAGTTCTTGTAACTGCGACATTGCTTTTAAACCAAGCGGTGTTGCGGCGTTATCTAAACCAAGCATATTTGCTGATAAGTTCATAATAATACTACCGGATACAGGGTGATTTTCAGGCAGTTCGGGAAACAGTCGTTTAAAAAATGGATTTACTAGTTTTGATATTATTTTTATTACGCCTCCATCTTCACCAATTTTCATAAAACCCAACCAAAGTGTCATAACACCTGTAAGCCCTAAGGATAGCTCAAAGCCGGTTTTTGCCATTGTAAAAGTGCTATCCATCATATTTGGAAACACATCAATATCACCAAAGAAAATTAGACGAATAAGCCCTATAACAAAGGCTATTAAAAAAAAGAATATCCAAATATAATTTAATACCATACTCTTACAAATGTATTAACTTTTGTTATAATAATTGTAATCTTTAAGAATTGTTTCAAAAAATGGCATAGGGTTTAATTCAGATTGCTGTTTAATAGCCTGCTCTACCCTATTTTTTGTTTTGTATGCCAAGTTAATATTGTCGTTATTTTGCTCTGCTCTTTTCAAATGCTGATATACTTTGTTTATAGTTTTTATATCCTTTTCAGTTAAATTTTGCACATTAACAAAAACAGGCTTATAATCATCTTTAATTTCTTGATAAATAGTATTTGCGATATTATTTTTACGTTTCAATCTAACTACTGTTGTTCCTGCCGCTATATCGCCTAAGCGTTGTCCTTTTCCATTAATAATCATTGTTACAAGCCCTATTACTCCTGCTGATATTGATATATCGATAAGTCGAAAAATCCAACGGATAAAATAATTGTAAAATGTTGCCTGCGTACCATTAATACGAACAACACGAATTTTCATTATTTTTTTACCAAAACTTTGCCCATTAAAAAAAGTTTCGGCAATTAAATCATAAAAACCATAAGGAAAAACAACGATTAAATATGCTACAACTTTATCTAAAGTTGTTTCTATAAAATAGCTTATTAATCCAACAAACATAAAATATGCAAGAATTACCAAAGTATCGAACATGTATGCAAGAATTCTATCTCCTACTCCTGCAATTTTATTTGATATTTCAACGTTTTGAACTGTGTTTATGTTCAAACTCTCCATAAATTATTAGAATCTTAAGTGCTTCACTGACTTCCTGTTATCTTTAATAGTTTCGAGCGAATCTATACCTATTTCAAGATGTTCTGATAAAAATTTCTCACTTATTTTCTTATCACTTTCACTAGTTTTAACCCCATCTGAAATCATTGGCTGATCTGACACTAGCAATAATGCACCGGCAGGTATTTCATTATAAAAGGCTACCGAAAAAATTGTAGCAGTTTCCATATCAATAGCCATTGCTCTAATTTCACGCAAGTAATCTTTAAATTTATTATCATGTTCCCAAACCCTACGGTTTGTTGTAAATACAGTACCTGTCCAATAATCTTTATATTTATTACGTATTGATGTAGATACAGCACGTTGCAAATTAAAAGCTGGTAATGCCGGCACCTCAGGAGGAAAATAATCGGTTGATGTTCCTTCTCCTCTTATTGCAGCAATTGGCAATACAAAATCACCCAATTTATTTTTCTTCTTTAAACCGCCACATTTTCCTAAAAATAATACGGCTTTAGGATTTATAGCTGTTAATAAATCCATTATTGTTGCAGCATTTGCACTACCCATTCCAAAATTTATTATTGTAACACCATTATGACTTGCATTTGGCATTGGCTTATCGTTTCCTAAAATTTCAACCTTATATTTATCGGCAAAAAGATGAACATAATGATTAAAATTTGTAAGTAATATATATTTACCAAAATCTTTTAATTTTCTGCCTGTATAACGTGGCAGCCAATCTTTTACTATATCTTGTTTTGTTTCCATTTTATTTTATTTTGAGCAATTATTTTTTTGAACTATACAATAAATTGTTTAATTGCTTTTGTTAAATCATTCGGAGTAATAGGTTTTGATAATGTTAAATCGGCTTCATTATCATCTATTATTTCTTCGGTATATGCTGTAATTAAAATTACAGGAGTATCTTTATTTATTTTTTTAATTTCTTTTGTTGCTTCAATACCGTTCATTTCAGGCATTCTAATATCCATAAGTACCAAGGCAATATCCGATTGGTATTTTTTATACATATTTACGGCATCTAAACCATTTTTTGCTTTAAAAAGATTTAACCTCAATTTTATAGCTACTTGCTCAAGATACAATATATTATCTTGCTCATCGTCAACTATTAATATATTATTTTTTTTCTTTACAGATTGTTTTTTTACTATTTCTGTTTTAACAGGTTCTTTTACAATATTTTTTGTAGTACTTTCTAATATTTTATTGAGTTTAACTTGTTTTTCGTTCTCTGTTTCCAATCTGTTTATATAATAAAATAACTGTCTATTTAAATTTTCTATATTATAAGCCGAATAAATGAAAATTATATTTGCTTGTATTAATAAAAAATAAGCTATAAAACTTGCTCTATCAGGATATACATATACTAATCCAAAATAAAATAATAATTGTGCAATATTAGTTATAACAAAAGCATCTTTAAATTTAAAACCTAATAAAAAATAAATACTATAAACCATAAGTGAAAAACCCATCATAAACACATTAGTATTTTCTGTTCCTGGGTGCAATATGGCTTGCATTGCTATTGAAATAAACACTATACTAATAAAGCCTATCAAATATTTAGGTCTATTAACATAATTAATCCTATTAAATAATAAATAGAAAACGAAACCAATAATTGACACAAGTATTTTTGAAAAAATTAGATAATACGATTCAATATCTAATAAAAAGAAATCAAGAATAAATATTATTGCAAAAATTATAGAAAATGATAATAAAAATGTTTTTATTATTTTACCTTTATAAATATACCTAAAATAATCGTACTCTTTTTCTCTTTTCTTATCATTAAAAATTAAGGTAAACGGATTATAATCCATCTCCTTTTTAATATTTTTATACATAACTATATTTAATATTTTTTTTATTCAATTATAATTCGCTTTATTATTCTATTATTTGCTGTTTCTATTACAAAAATATATAAACCTTTTTCAATATCAGAAATATCTATGTATTTATTATCGTTATCATAAAATTTTAATTGTTTTCCATCTATACTTTTAATAGACACCGACTTTATTTTACTATCGGATACTATGTTTATATAATTTTTAGCAGGATTGGGATAAATTTTTGTTTCTGTATCCGAAATTTCATCAATGTTAACAACGGTAATATGTACTGTATCGGTAAAAATATTGTTGCCACAAGAATTTGTTGATGTTAACGACACTACAAAATCTCCTACTGTTGAATATGTGTGAGTAGGACTTACATCAGTAGAAGTATTTGAGTCATCAAAATCCCATAAATAAGATGTTGCATATTGCGATGTATTAATAAAAGAAACATTATTATAATTCTGATTAAATGTAAAACTAGAACTTGGCATCGGGTTAATTATTGCATTTACTTCAGCCATTTGGCTTGTACAAGAACTTGCGTAAGTAATTTCCCAGTTATAAAAGAAATAATAATAATCGCTTCCTGCCGAGCTATTTGTTATACTTACAACATTTGGTATAGTATATGGATAATTAACTCCAACATTATTTCGCCACAAATCAGGATTACTTGAATCTATTTTAATACTATAATTATTTCCTGCCGAAATATTCCAATTTAGTGTTACAATTTGTTCGCCTGCTCCAAAATTCTTGTTTGTTTGATATATTGTATTTCCACTTTCATCTTTCAAAACAAATGTGCGAACACTATAACTATCTGCATATACTTTAACTGATTTTAAAGTTATGTCAGTATATACATCAAATGTTAAATATCTTGATTCATCATTATAATAATTGCCTCCTGCTGAATTATCTACCAAACCAACATTATCGGTTAACATAACATCTGCTTCTTGAACAAAATACTGGGTTGATGTTGTTAAACTTGGCGTTGTATAACTTGTACCTGTTTGCAAAAAGTTATTTTGATTATCGTACCAATATATAGTTCCATTACTACTTGCTGTTGCATCAATAGTTACAGTTCCTTCACCACAACGCTCAGCATCGTTAGCCTGTGGCAACGGCAACATATCAACATTTATGTAATTTGTTTTTACAACAGAATCGGAAGTGCCACAAATATCGTAATACATTGTTACAGTGTACGCACCATTATTTGTATATTGATGCGTAGTATTTGCATCAGTACTTTGAGTACCATCGCCAAAATTCCAAGAAACATTATTTAAACCATTTGGCGAAGTAAATTCAACTACTCCATTACAAGTATTCTGATTGTCAGCAGAAAAATCAATATTTGCTAAATCTGCTTCCAACTGCACATTTATTACCGTTGTATTATCATCGGTAACAGATATATTTGTAATTGTTTTAGTTACATAATTAGGTGCAGAAAATGTTAAATCGTAAGTTCCTGCCTTAATAAGTCTATTATAATTTCCTATTGGTAATGATGAGTAAACAAAAGAGTTATCGTGATCGTGACCAATAATTTCAACCTTTGCTTTTATTGGGGTGCCATCGCAAGCACTTGTTACAATACCTCTAACTCCATAAAGAACTTGTTGCATATAATCTAACATTGCTTGCCTATTATAATCCCAATGATTTGGCAACAGGTTAGCATCTAAAGCCTTATTATCTGATAATTCCAAAGTAACTTCTCTACAATTTTGGTAGTAATTCATATAATCTTGACGTGTGCCATAAGCAACATACCAATCTTTTCCTTCAGTAATTCCGTTTGAAGTAACACTTGTTAAATAATTTACAGCACTTCCGTTAGATTGAGCTAAATTTGCATAAATAAGTGAAACATATTGCCACCAATCATCATCTGCATGAGCATTTTCGGCAGTTGTCCATACGTCCCAAGGATAATTTACAACCTCTGCTCCACTATGCGAATTTGCCGACATCACAAAATCTCTATCTGTTGCTAGCTGAATCATATCGGCTGTTTCTATAGCCCATCCACTTGAGTTTTGATTTCCCCCTAAAGGGTCAGGATAATTTCTGTTTAAATCAACATTATTTGCATTTGTTCTAACAGCACCGCTGACAGTATTATCGCCACCATTGTATGTTCCATCGGGGTTTGATAACGGATTTATATATATATCAACATTATTAATAAGGTTTGTTATTTGCGAATTTGTTCCGTAATTAGATAACATATAGTCAATTAAACGCAAAAACATTATATAATCAACTATTTCATCGCCATGCATTTGACCTGTATATAAAAACTCCGGTTCATCTTCATCAACACCTACATTATCAGAAATTTCTACCATTAAAATAGGTCGTCCTTCAACCGAAAAGCCAATAGTATCTAATTTACATATTGCCGGATAATTTGTTGCAAAATTTTGCATCATTTGCTTATATACGTCATGCGTTGGATATCTGTCCCAGTTACTCATTTCGGCAACAGTTGTAGCCATTGTCAATGCTTTTGTTGCCATAATTGGGTCGGGAATAACCTCAAAAGGATAATTTAAAGCTTTAAATTTATAAAACCCCGGTTCATCGCAGACAGCATAAACAGTTTTATTTTCAATTTTATATACCGTTACTATAGAATTTACATAGTTCATATCTAACTCGGTAGATATTTTAAATTTTATATATAACTCCGTAAAATCGTGTGCAAAAGTTATAATATTAAGTACAACAACAAATGCTATTATTAATAATTTTCTCATAGTAGTATAGTTATCAAAATAAGTTTATAAATTTACAAATAATTTTTTAACTATGACTAACAAATACAATATTGTGTTGCTCGGAAGTGGTAATGTTGCGTTTCATTTAGCCGAAATGCTAAAATTAAGTGATATAAATATTTCTCAAATATATAATATTAACGAAAAATCAGGCAAAGAATTAGCACAAAAATATAATACAAATTTCACAAACAATATTAGTAATATTAACAAAGATGCTGATTTATATATAATTGCAGTAAAAGATATTTTTATTGAAAATATTATTGACAAATTAACAATTAACAAAGGAGTTATTGTCCACACTTCAGGCACAACCGATATTAATGTTTTTGCAGGAAAGTTTGAAAATTATGGTATTTTATACCCATTACAAACATTTACTAAAGAAATTAAACTAAATTATAACGAAATACCTTTTTTAATTGAAGCAAACAGCAGTAAAACTATTGATTTTATTAATAATATAGCATGCTTAATTTCAAATAATGTAACAAATACGAACAGCGAACAGCGTAAATTAATTCATATAGCAGCGGTATTCGCATGCAATTTCACCAATTATTTTTATTCTATTGCTGATGATTTACTAGATAAGCAAAACTTAAATTTCGATTTATTAAAGCCTTTAATAAAAGAAACCACAAGAAAAGCTATAGAAAGTAAACCTAAAGAAAATCAGACAGGACCGGCAAAACGTAAAGATTTAAACACAATAAATAAACATTTAGAAACTTTAGAAAATAATAAAGAAATACAAAAACTTTACGGAATAATCTCCGAAATGATTATTAAGTCTAATTCAAGTGTTTAACAACGCAAAAAAGAATTTTTCACAATAATATTTATAAAAAAACGAGTGATTACTTCAAATATTTTAGTGATATTATATTTTTTTATTAAATTGCGAACTTGTAAAAAAGCATAAATGGACGTTATTGAGCACATATTAGTAATTATAACTGCATATCTACTTGGTTCAGTACCTACATCAGTATGGGTTGGACGTGCCTTTTACGGTAAAGATATTCGTGATTACGGAAGTGGAAATGCAGGAGCATCAAATACATTTAGAGTTTTAGGTAAAAAGGCAGGAATACCTGTACTAATTTTCGATATATTTAAAGGATGGGCAGCTGTTAAACTTATATATTTTACAAATCTATATTTACCCGGCACAGGCGATTATATTAACCTTCAACTTGGATTAGGTGTTGCAGCCCTAATTGGTCATATTTTCCCTATTTATGTCGGCTTTAAAGGAGGGAAAGGAGTTGCCACTTTATTTGGTGCTGTAATTGCCATTGAGCCTACAACTTCAATAATTGCAATTTCAATATTTATTATTTCATTGCTTATAACTAAATATGTATCGTTAAGTTCAATGATAGCCGGATTTTCTTTTCCAATATTAATAATTGTAGTTTTTAAAGAAACTAATATTTCACTAGTAATTTTTTCAATGGTAATAGCAATTCTACTACTTTTTACACATCAAAAAAATATTGAAAGATTGCTTGCCAGAGAAGAAAATAAAGCCAATTTAAAAATAAAAAAAAGAAAAGCTCAATAACTAAACAGTGAAGCTAACTAAAACAAACATTCTACTATTAGTCATTATTATTGTAGGAACAATACTCCGATTTTACAATATTTTTAACTTACATTTTACAAACGATGAGCTTAGTGCTTTAAATCGTACAAGGTTCGATAGTTTTTCAGATTTAATAACTATTGGTGTTATGCCTGATGGTCACCCTGCACTAATTCAGGTATTTATGTATTTTTACACAAAACTTTTTGGTTTTAGTGATTTTATTATAAAATTACCGTTTTTATTAATGGGAGTTGCTTCAATTTATTTATCATTTAAAATTGCTATTCGTTTTTCTACCACAACTTCCGGTTTAATTACAGCATCATTTATTGCTGTATTGCAATATACTGTAATGTACTCACAAATAGCACGTCCATATTCTTCCGGTTTATTTTTTGTATTGTTAGCTGTATATTTTTTACAAGATTTTATTTTTAATGATAAAGTAAAAAAAACATCAATAATAGGATTTATAATTTTTAGTACATTAAGTAGTTACAATCATTATTTTTCTCTACTAACTATTTTACTGATAGCTGTTTCAGCATTATTTTTAGTAAAAAAAGAAAATCTTAAAATATATATCCTTTCAGGACTGGCAATAATATTACTTTTTGTACCACATATCCAAATTTCTATTCATCAGCTTAGTTTAGGAGGTTTAGCTTGGCTTAGCAAACCAACCCCGGAATCAATATTAATGTATTTTGGCTACATATTTAATTATTGTTGGCTTTTATACTTTATAAATATTACTATATTAATTATCGGTTTAATTTTTAATAATGGATTTAAAACGCTTAAATACTCTGCATTTTCACTATTTGTTTTTGTGTTACCAATTATTATTGGATATGTATATTCCGTTAAAATATCGCCTATTTTACAGTTTTCAGTACTTATTTTTTCGTTTCCTTTTTTGTTAATGTTTATATCATCGTTTATAAAAGAACTAAGCTTTAAACTAAACACAATAATAGTAGGTATAATACTTATATTAGGCATTACAAGTCTTACTATAGTACGAAAACACTATAAAATAACTTACAAATCTCCATTTTACAATATTGCAGAAAATTTATCTGATGATATTAACAAATACGGCAACAATAATATTTCAGAAGTATTTACACTTAACGGAAATTTTTATGTAAATAAATATTTAAATGAATTTGAGATTGACACCACAAAATTAAAAGCTAATTACCAAGTTAATAAATTTAATTTTATTGACTTTAAGAAATTCCTAGATAATTCTAATACTAACTATTTTGCACTTGGTTCAACAAATGGAGTTAGCGATTTATATTTATTAGATTTTATTAAAAAAAAATATCCATACTTAATTAAAGCAAATAATTCGTATTTTCTATTTTCAAAAACACTCGAAACTCCTGTTATTAATACACATATTATTGACACGGTGTATAAAACAACACTAAGTTTTAGCAAAAACACACTGTGGAAATTCGATAACAACAAAGTTTTTACCGACACTATAACCTCTGAAAAATATTACTATTACAATACTGATGAATGGGGAATTTCAATAAACTTAAATTTAGATTCTATATTATCGGATAAAAATAATATAATAATTACAAAAGCAGTTGTAAAGTCAGAACATAATAATGCGAATATTTTATTAGTTTCAGAAATAATTAATAATGACAGTTTATTACATTGGTCAAGCAGCAAAACCGTTGATTTCACTAATAACACAACAAATTCAACAACTATTTACAATTCTAAATTTTTACAAGATATTAATATAGGCAATAATACAATTTCTAAAATTTATTTATGGAATAAAGATAAAAATAAAATAAAGCTTTACTCTGTTGAAATTGTTATTTTAAAAGGCATAAAAAACCCGTATGGAAGATTAATGCCATTAGAATGAACCTACTCGCCACAAGCTAACGAGGTATCATTATGGAATAATAATATTTTATACGCCTCAAAGGGGGAATTTAACCCCAACAGATTAAAAAATATTTCATAATTAAAAATAAAAGCAATACATTTGCAGGCTTAAATAAATAATTAATTAAATATAACAAAATGACGTACTTAACTGCAAAAGAAAAGCAAGAGCTTTTTAGCAAGTACGGAAAGTCTAATACCGATACAGGTTCAACTGAGAGCCAGATAGCGTTATTTTCTGTCCGTATTGCTCACTTAACAGAACACTTAAAGAGGAACAAGAAAGATTACAGCACACAAAAAGCGCTTGTTGGAATGGTTGGTAAAAGAAGAAAATTTCTAGATTACCTTAAAAGAAAAGATATTGAAAGATATCGTGCAATAGTTAAAGAACTTGGTTTACGTAAGTAATTTAACAATAAAAAAAATAAAAAAGCAACCTTAAGGTTGCTTTTTTTGTTATACTAAGTTTTGTTTTACTTACGTAAGCGTTAGGCAAAGCACATCTTAACCCGAATTATTCATAAAACTCAACAACACCACCCGTAAACTGCTTATATATAGCCTGTTACCGTAATACCCAAACAACCCCAATTTGGGTGGTGATACTTCGTTGCAAACCATTTGCAGTAATCATATACAGCCTGTATGCAGCGAGATCTAATTATTTAATAGTAGTGATTATTTATTGCCGGCAGCTTCCTCAACCAGTTGAGTAATCGATTTTGCTTGTCTGCTCCATGTCATAGTACATTTTGTGAATGCATCAGGACTCATTCCTACATAAACAACAGGGTCGCCGTATTGATCTTTTGTATAGTAGTTAGCTTGTACTTCTTTGGTAACATTCCATACCATTATATCAGGATTTGTATCGTTTATTTGTGTTTTCACAAATTTGAATTTATGATAAACAATAATATCCATAGCATCTTCAACTACTTCCGGTAAATCTATATCGAAGATTGTGAAAATTTCGTTAAATGTTTCCATTGTTGGAAATCTCATTTTAATTTCGAGAGTGAAATTATCAACAACTTTGTTTTTATCTATAAACCACTCTCCTTCTGTAAGTTGCATATCTGCATATTTAAACATTTCGTCCATTTTACTAGAAATACTAATAAATTTGCTCTCGCCATAAACTAAATACATAAATAGTGGTCCTGCTGTAGAATTAACAGAATTGGCATCATCTAAATGAAGATACGCAGGGAAAAATTCCATAACAGTATCCGTTACATTAACACCATTTTCATCAACAATTTTATCAAGTTTCCAAACACCTTCCATTAAGTCGTTTGTCGGAGTTGGTTCATCTTCTTTTTCGCAAGATGAAATTGAAAATATTATTACAAAAATTAATAATGTTCTAAAAAAAGTTGATTTTATACTCATAGTAGTAAATTTATGTTTTTCTTAACAAAATACAAATTAAAAATATATTTATAACCAATATTTTTATAAAATATAGGTTATTTATGATAAATAGCTTTAACGATGGAAAATATTACTTTCAACTAATTCGCATATAATATGACCAAGCATTATATGGCTTTCTTGAATTATTGGTGTATCGGTACAAGGTACATTAAGTAAATAATCAGAAATATTCTTCATTTTACCACCTGTTTCGCCTGTTAATGCTACAGTTATCATATTTTTTTCTTTGGCAGTATTTATTGCTTTTATAATATTCTCAGAGTTTCCTGATGTTGAAATTGCAATTAAGACATCACCTTGCTTGCCTGCACCATCAATATAGCGAGAGTATATTTCGTTAAAAGAATAGTCGTTAGCTACGGCAGTAACATACGAACCATTTACATGAATAGCCTCTGCAAATAACGATGGGCGGTCAATATAATAGCGACCTGATAGTTCTGCTGCAAGGTGTTGAGCATCAGCTGCACTTCCCCCATTACCACAAAATAAAACTTTTCCTCCGTTTTTGTAACAAGTAACTATATCGTTAACAATTAGATTTATTTTATTAATTAATTCGGTATTTTCCGAAATAGTTTGTTTTACTTGTGCCGATTTTAAAATTCTTTCTTTAATCATTGTCCTTTTTTTAATTCATTAAATATATTAAAAATTGTTTGAGTTAGTTTATTCCATTCGTATTTTTCTTTTTCTTTTTCAATAAATGGAGCAAAGTGCTTTTCTCTTTTATTTATATAAAAATCAAGTAAAGAGTTGCTTATTTCGTTTGCATTTTTGCTTACTACATAACCACATTTATTATGCGGAACAATTTCGGGTAAACCGCCAACATTTGTAACCAGCATTGGTTTATTAAAATGGTAAGCAATTTGTGTAACACCACTTTGTGTTGCTGTTTTATATGGTTGTACAATAATATCGGATGCTGAAAAATATAAATTAACTTCATTATCAGGAATAAATTTTGAAACTAAAATTACATTATCTGTAATATTATTTTCTTTTATTTGGTTTGTATATTTTTCTTTATTTGAGTAAAACTCACCAGCAACAATAAGTTTTATTCCTAACTGTTTTATTTCTTCGTTTTTCATTGCATCAAGCAATAAATCTAAACCTTTATAATCCCTAATTAAACCAAAAAATAAAATATATTTATTTTCTTTTGGTAACTTTAATTTATCGATAGCTTTCGATTTGTCTAATAAACTGCCATAAATATCGTAAATTGGATGAGGAGTATAGCTTATTATTTTTGAGCTGTTAATTTTACTAATATCGTTTAAAACAGCTTTTGACATTGTAATAAAAGCATCAACTGAATTTGTGAAATATTTAGATAAAGTTTGATCACCAATTCGTTTTTCGTGAGGAATAAAATTATCTACAATTGCAATAATTTTTGTTTTATTATTCTTTTTTACAATTCTCGATATTTTTCCTAATGATGGAGCCATAAAAGGCATCCAGTACCTTACGATTAAAATATCAGGACTGTCATTTTTTATTTTGTTACCAACTTTTAACCAATTTAATGGGTTTACAGAATTTACTGAGCGTGTAATATTTAAATCTTTAGGAGCTTCATCGTCAGAAAATTGTGATTTGCCCGGAAACAAAAAATTGGGGTATTGAACAGTAAAAGTTTCAATTTTCACATTATGTCCTTCTGCAATTAACTCCTGTGCAAGACGATTGTTAAATGCTGCAATTCCTCCTCTGTATGGGTAAGCCGGACCTAAAAAAGTAATATTCATATTTGCAAAGATAGGTTTGCTAAATATAACAGACAAGTTTAACTCGCATTATTCATACGTTTTTCTTTTTCTTAAACAAGGCGTCGAACCATGCTTCTGTATATGAATACTGCAAATGGTTTGCAACGAAGTATAAGGAAAAGAAAAACGTATATGGAAAATAATTACCACAATTTGGATAATTTGCAATTAGTGTTATTTACTTGTTTTGAGAAAATTAACTTCGTTTTTATTAAATTATATGAATAATGCGGGTTAATTTATATTGGCTAAATCTTCAGGATAATTAAGGTTTTTAAAGTAGATTAAATCATTTTCGGCAAAGTTTACGTAGTTTGTTTTACACATTGATATAAAATTAGTTAGCTTATAATTATTGAGTTGCAGTTGCTTTTCAATTATGTTAATACACTTTGTAGAGTATATTGCACAAGTTGGTTCTGTCTTGTTATTTATTATAGGTATTGTAATGTCGTAATTGCTACAATTATTAATAAGTTTAGTAATAATATTTTGTGTTATATATGGCATATCAACAGCAATAATAAATGCTTTTTCGGTATTGATTTTTTTTAAAATTGAATAAATACCTCCAATAGGACCTTTGTCTTTGTGTATATCTTTAATAATATTATAATTGCAATTATAATTAGTGTTTGCACTAATAATTATCTCATTAAAAATAGAGGATAGTTTATCTATCTGTTTATTTAAAAGAGTTTTATTATTAATTTTAACAAGAGCTTTGTCTTGTTTCATTCTTGTGCTTTTTCCACCGGCTAATATTACGGCAGTAATATTATTCATTTTCTTGCTGTTTCTTTAAGTTGTTTTTTACAACTCTAACAGTAATTTTAATACTTAATTCGTAAAGTAAATATAATGGAATAGAAACTAATACCTGACTAAATACATCAGGGGGTGTAATTATACCGGCAAGAATAAAAAATATAACTATTGCATGTTTTCTGTATTTTCGTAATAATCCGGGAGTTACTAATCCTATTTTTGCAAGAAAAAATATTAATATAGGAAGCTCAAAAACTAAACCTGTAGCAAATGTAATACCTGTTATTATTGATAAATATGACGAAAATGAAATTTGGTTTAATACCGCTTCGCTTACTTGATAAGTACTTAAGAAGTTTATTGTAAGAGGTACAATTAAAAAGTAACCAAACAATATACCAATTGTAAATAGTATAGAAACAGATAAAAGTGTAAGGTTAATATTTTTAATTTCGCCTATATTAAGTGCAGGTTTTACGAATTTCCAAATTTGGCTAATTAAAAAAGGAAATGCAAACATTAAACCTAAAACAAACGATACTATTAAGTGAGCTTTAAATTGACCGGCAAGCTGAATGTTAATTATTTGAAAGTTTTTTGTGTTAATACAAAGCGAAGCATTAATTAAATCGCCAAGTTTACACATAAGTCTGTTTGTGATAAAATCGGCTGATTTTGGCTTTAAAATAATTTGGTCGAAAATAAAATCTTTAAACAAAAATGCAATTATTGCAAAAACTACAATAGCAATAACACCTTTCATAAGCCTTTTTCTAAGCTCATCAAGATGTTCAACAAAAGTCATATCTTTTTCTGTATGACTTTCTTTATTTGAGGCATTAACTGTTTCTGACATTAAATAATTATATGTCGGTTATTTAGTTTCTGTAGTGTTTTTGTCCTCACCTGCACCACCTATACCATCTTTAAATTCTTTTACGCCTTTACCAAGACCACGCATTAATTCAGGAATTTTTCTACCACCAAAAAGTAATAAAACAATTACTAAAATAATTACAATCTCTTGCCCACCTAAGAATCCAAGTAATACTGTATTTGAAATCATTTGTATTTATTTATTAATTCAATCACAAAATTACTAAATATTATTGTTAACAAAAATAATTCAAGCATATAAATACTTTTTTGTCTTATATTTAATTAATAGATAAATATCAATAATAAATATTTGAGTAGAACCAACAATAATAATAAGTATTTATAATATATTTGTCATCGTGAAACTTAACAAGTACATATACATATTAATACTGTTATTTATTGCCGATAATAACTTGTTTGCACAAGATAGTTTAAAATTAATAAAAGCGTGGACTATTGATAATTACAATAATAAACATGATGCTTCTATTGATACATCTTTGGCATATTTTGAAGTGTATAAAGAGGATTTTAGGAAATCTTTTTCTAATATATATTTAGGTAATATTGGTCAAGCATCGCAAACAAATTTGTATTTTATCCGGAAAAATTCACCATTTTTGTTTGGAAATGCACAAATGTTAAATATTATTTCGTCAGCCGATATAAAATATTACAATACTCGTCGCCATTTTACAAATCTTAGCTTTTATTCAAATTTATCGAAAAAGAATAATAATCAAATTTTAGATATTATTCATACCCAAAATATTAATGAAAAACTTAATTTTGGTATATTGTATAAAATGGTAGCCTCAAACGGCGAATATCCAAATCAGGTTTCCTCTAATAATTGTTTTGCGGCTTTCAGTTCTTTCGATGGCGATAAATATAAGTATAGTGCAAATTTTTTATACAATAGTATTAAAAACGAAAATAATGGCGGTATAAACGACACTTTAATAGAAAATGTTGATTATATAAAAAATAACAGAGGTGTGTTTCCTACACAGTTAACCGAGAGTAATATGGTGCTTACAAATCGAGAGTTTAATTTAATTCATAGCTACGATTTAAAGTTTGATACAAAGAAAGATTCGTTAGATACTCTTCCGTCAATAAAAAAAGATAATTATTTTAGAATATCGCATTCGTTTAATTATAAGTACAATAGACTTAAATATTATAATAAAGGCAATAATTTCTATCAAGAATTTTTAGTTGATACTGTAAATACATTCGATTCAACATACATTAATACCATACATAATAGCCTTTCGTTAGATTATGTTATTGATGATACAAATAAAGTAGTTATTTACAGCTTACTTGCAGGTAATGAGATTGAAACCGATTATTTTTACCAAACAAATTATAATTATATTTATAATTATATTGGGTTAAGATATGATAGAACAAATTCAAAAAACACAAATATAAATTTCTTTGCTAAATACTATTATTCTGTTGATAAACAGAATGATATTGATTTAAATGCAGCTTACAATAAAAGTTTTTGGCAAAATAAGTTAAGATTACAAATAAAAGCAACCCATTCGCAAGCAGCAACAGACTGTTTTGAAGAACATTATTATTCAAACAATATGCAATGGGATACGACATTTACAAATAAAAAAGTAAAAACCGATTTTGATGTTAGTTTATCAAATAATAAATGGAATTTGTATTTTGGAGTTTACTACGGTATTTACGATAATTTAATATATTTTACCGATACAACAGCTTTCGATAATAAAGTTAAAATTCAACCTTTTCAAGAAACAAGTACAATAAATTATCAGGCAATATATTTAGGAAAAGATTTTAATTTAAAACATTGGATAATAAACAATAAAATATCGTACCAAAAAAGTAGCAATAATTTTGTTTTAAGTGTACCTGATTTTGCCGTTTATAACTCAACAACATTTCATTTTAGAATAGTAAAAGGAGTTTTAAGGGGAGGTATCGGGTATAATTTTTATTACTATTCTTCGTTTAATGCAAACGATTATAATCCGTCAACTAATATGTTTTATAGTCAAAATACAAAACAAATAGGTAATTATCCAAGATTTGATGCGTTTGTTAAATTTAAACTAAAACGTGCTAGAATATTTTTACTTTTCGAGCACGTAACATTTGGACTGTTTGGAACAAATTATTACGCTGGCATAAATCAGCCAATGAATCCGCGAATATTTAAATTTGGTGTTTCGTGGAGTTTTTATGATTAATATAATATGCAAAAAAAAATTTTCATAGCAGGTATTGATACTGATGTTGGTAAAACAATTATTACCGGGTTAATAGCAAAATACATACAATCGATAAATAAATCGGTAATAACACAAAAAATTGCCCAAACCGGGTGTAAAGGTATTTCTGAAGATATACAAATGCACCGAAAAATTATGGGAGTAGAGCTTTTTAAAGAAGATATTGATAAAACTACTTGTCCTTATGTTTTCGAATTACCGGCATCGCCACATTTATCGGCTCAGCTGCAAGCTATTGAAATTGACGTTGATACAATTAATAAATCAACTAAAATATTAAATGCTAATTACGAATACGTAATAATAGAAGGCGTTGGTGGTGTATTCGTGCCATTAACTCGTACTTACACAAGCTTAGATTATTTATCAAAGCAAAAGCTCGATGTTATTCTTGTAACAACACCAAAATTGGGGAGTATAAATCATACTTTAATGACAATTGATACTCTTTTTAGAAAAAAAATTAATATTTTAGGGCTTGTATATAATTTAATAGGAGATTACGACCGGCAAATTAAATCAGATTCAAAACTTATTTTTGCTGAGTATTTACAAAAATATGGATATAAAAATAATATAATTGAGATAAATAAAATTGAAGCTAATTATCCTATAATAAAAGACTTTAAACAATTTTTAAAATTATGAGATTTAAAGCCGCAATAATAATAGTAATTTTAGTATTAACTCAAGTATTTTTAGATAGTTGTTGTAAAATCAATACTGTTTTCGATATTGATGGCTTTGGTTTAGTCAACTTAGATAATTCAGGAGGAACTCCCACGGAAGTAGGTGATACAGCAAAAATTAATAAAAATGCTTATGGTATTAGAATATATTTGAAAACAAAAACATTAGCATCGCAAGATTTATTTAAAAATGTGCAGTTTGTTGGTAAAACTTATGCTGCTTGCACGCAAGATTTTACACTTAAAAACAAGATAAAGTCGATAAAAATAACAAATGTTTTTTGGTTTGACGATAATACTCCGGCAAACTCTGATATAACTAATTATTTTAACGGATTGGCTGATGAATATGGCCCGTATATATCTGTTGACGATAAAATTAAAGAATTAAATTCATCACTAAATAAATTACCCGAATATTTCGATATATATTTAATGAAAGCACCTGAGCAGCTTTTTGTTAGCAGTTTTAAAGTACGTATTGAATTGTATGATGATAGCTATGCGGAAATAGCAACCGATTATGTAACACTATTTTAAATGAAGTATAAAATATCAATATTATTAATTATTTTATCTTTTAGTTTGTTTGCACAAAAAGAAGAGAAACGTCCTAAATTTTCGTTTGCATTTACTATTGGTCTTACATCTTTATCAAATACTAAGCTTAGAAATACCGATAATTATTTCGATATGGTAGATGATTTACACATAGGTTTATCTGCAAATTTCATTTTTAATTATTATTTTAATAAAGATTGGGGGGCAGAGTTTAACTATTTAACAAGTAGCTATGGGGCGTTAAATAATTTCGATAATTTAGCTTTAAAATACAACGAATATAACTTATCTCATTCGTTATATGGTTTAAATATTTCAAGTGCTAATTTAGGAATTATTCGTCGTTTTCATTTAAGTAAATTTGCTTTTGAACCCGAATTTGTTTTTGGATACTCATATCTAAGAGCTTTTTTTCCTGATATGAAATTAAAGAAGATAGGTTATAACGAAATGATTTTAATGAATAATATTAATATTGATAAACGCCCATCGTTAAATATGGGTTTGGTATTTACTACAAAATTTAATATTAAACGTAGGTTTGGGGTCTTTTTTCGTCTTGGAATGTTATGGAATAAAGTAAAAATTGATTACACAACCGAAACAATTTATTCTAATTATAACAGAGAATATGTTGATTATAAGATAAATAATTTGGTAGGGAATTTCTCAATTAGCTTTGGTGTTAACTGGAATATTATTAGACGTAAATTTGAAAATAGAGTTAAAAAAGTCAAAAAAGAAGATTCCGACGATTTTATTGATGAATAATGTTTTATATCATTTTTTAATAAATAATATTACTTATTTTAGCAATATTAATAATTGCTTTAGCATTTATTATAACTACTTGATTAATTTATTATTACAAAAAGTATATCATAAAAATGAAAAAAGTTTTAGTGATTGGTGCGTCAGGACAAATAGGTTCTGATTTGGTTTTAGAATTAAGAAAAAGATTTGGTGCCGATAATATTATTGCATCAGATATTAGAGAACCAATGAAAGAAGTACTCGAAGGAGGTCCTTATGTTGAGCTAAATGCTCTAAATAAATCTGATATAGAAAAAGTTGTTGATGATTACAAAATTACGGAAGTATATCATCTAGCAGCAATCTTATCTGGTAATGCCGAAAAAAATCCGGCAAAGGCTTGGGAAATAAATATGAACAGCTTATTTATTATTCTTGACATAGCAAAAGAAAAAAACTTAGATAAAATATTTTGGCCTAGTTCAATTGCTGTGTTTGGTCCCGGTACTAAAAAGCAAAACACACCACAAAACGATTTTATGGACCCCAATACTGTTTACGGTATTAGTAAATTGGCAGGCGAGCGTTGGTGCGAATATTATCATCAAAAATATGATGTTGATATACGTAGCGTACGCTATCCGGGTTTAATTTCATATAAAACCGAAGCCGGTGGCGGTACAACAGATTATGCGGTAGAAATTTTCTACGAAGCAGTGAAAAATAATAAATATGAGTGCTTTTTAAGTGAAGAAACTGCTTTACCTATGATGTATATGGACGATGCTATTGATGCAACAATTACATTAATGGAAACAGATGCCGATAAAATTAAAGTACGTTCAAGCTATAATTTAGCAGGTATAAGTTTTAACCCTATGCAATTAGCTGAAGAAGTTAAGAAACAAAATCCCGATTTTGAAATAACATATAATCCCGATTTTCGTCAAGCAATTGCTGAATCTTGGCCACAAAGTATTGACGACTCAGTTCTTGTAGAGCATTTAGCGTGGAAACCAAAATATAATATTTCTGCTATGACAGAGGTTATGTATCGTGAAATTAAAAAGAAATTAGGATAGTTTTATTTAATATGATAAATAAGTTAAGGTTCTGCTGTATAAAAATAGTAGAACCTTTTTTATTTTGAAAATCTGTTAATTTTTAGTTACTTTAGTAAAATAAACAATTTTAATGAGATTTATAATATTTGCATATATAGTTTTATCAAGTTTTTCATATTAAATAAAATAATCAAAATATAAACATTAAATGACTAACAAAATTAATATTGCTGTTGATGGGTTTTCATCATGCGGTAAAAGTACATTAGCAAAGCAATTAGCACAATATTTACAATATATTTACCTTGATACAGGGGCAATGTATCGTACAGTTACTTTATTTGCAATGCAAAATAATATTATTTCACCTTCTCATTTTAATAAAAATACACTTATTAAAAAACTTGATGAAATAAATATAAGTTTCAAATATAATGAACAAACAAAAGCGTCTGATGCCTATTTGAATAATGAAAATGTTGAAAATATAATTCGTTCAATTGAAGTTTCAAATTTGGTAAGCGAAATAAGCCAAATAAAACAGGTGCGACAAAAAATGGTAGCCTTACAGCAAGAAATAGCCAAAAATAAAGGCGTTGTTATGGATGGTCGTGATATTGGTACCGTAGTAATACCTGATGCCGAAATAAAACTTTTTATGACAGCTTCTGCCGAAATACGTGCACAGCGTCGTTTCGATGAACTTACAGCAAAAGGCGAAAAAGTATCGTATAAAGAAATATTTGATAATATTACTAAACGAGATTATTTAGACCAAAACAGAGAGGAAAGCCCTCTTATTCAAGCTAATGATGCTATTGTTTTAGACAACTCTAAATACACAATACAAGAACAATTCAATTTTGTATTAAAATTAGTTAATGAGAAATTATCGAAATAAAAATGCAAATAAATATCGATAAAAATGCAGGTTTTTGTTTTGGTGTGGAAGAAGCTATTTCTATTGCCGAAAATAAACTAAACAATGCAGGTTCATTAATATGTTTAGGCGATATTGTACATAATGATGAAGAAGTTAGTAGATTAAAACAAAAAGGTATTGAGTTTGTTAATAACAATTTGTTTAAAAAAATTAAAAATAAAACCGTACTGTTTCGTGCACATGGCGAACATCCTGAAACATATAAAATAGCAAAACAAAATAATATAAAAATTATTGATGCAACTTGTCCAATTGTACTAAACTTACAGAAAAAAATTAAAAAAGCATACGAAAATGGTAGAGAAGGAGAGCAAATAGTAATTTATGGAAAATCAGGACATGCCGAAGCTATTGGCCTATCAGGGCAAATTAACGATAACGCAATAATAATTCAAGGCATTTCTGAATTAAATAAAATTGACTTTGCAAAACCAATTACAATATTTTCGCAAACAACTATGAGTAACCGTAAATATTTACAAATAGTTGATAAAATATCAGAAAAAGCAAAGTACGAGATAAGGTTTAACAAAACTGTTTGTGGGCAAGTTTCGTATAGAGATAATGATTTAGAAAAATTTGCAAAAGAGAATGATATTATAATTTTTGTAAGTGGAACAAAAAGTTCAAACGGAAAAATGTTATACGAAATATGTAAAAAACACAACCCAAATACTTATTTTATATCATCAGTAAATCAGGTTGATAAACAGTGGTTTAATAATGTTAATACCTGCGGTATTTCAGGAGCAACCTCAACCCCAATATCACAAATTGAAGCAGTGAAAAAACAAATCGAAAATTATTTTTATTAGTTTGGAATATAACATCTAAAATATAAACACTCTACAAAATAATCTCAAACATCAGTAAACTAATTAAATACAATAATCAACTTCTACATATTAAAAAACAAGCAAAATAATAACTACCTTTATCCAGATAAAAAATAAAAAAATGAAAGCAATATACATTTTAATTCTAGTTTTTTCGGTTTCAGTAATAAATGCTCAGTTTTTGCCAAATTATATGACAAAGCAAGAGCGTGCATATATGCCAAATTATGTACGAAATATTTCAGCAACAGGAATAACAATACCCCCTGCCTCGAAAGTAAGAAGTGTAGCCGAATGGGAAGAAATGCAAGCAATAGTAATTTCATGGGTTAATTACGAAGCACAATTAACTGAAATTGTACGTGCAGCAGTTGAGGAATGCGATGTATATATTTTAACCGACAACCAATCCGGTACACAAAGCTATTTGCAAAATCATGGAGTAAATACAACAAATGTTCATTATATTAATTATAGCACTAACTCTGTGTGGATTAGAGATTATGGTGTAAATAATATTTATACAAATGATGTAGATTCGCTATTATTCTTAGATTGGATTTATAATCGTCCTCGTCCTGATGATGACGCTTCTGCAAGCCCAATAGCAGATGCTTTTAATATACCGCTATACGAAACAACGCAAGCTCCTACCGATTTGGTAAATACAGGTGGTAATTATTTTACCGATGGTTTTGGTACAGCCTTTGGAGAGGAATTAATATTATCTGAAAATGAAGCTGGTAACGATTATAATGTAACTGCAAAAACAGAAGCCGATATAGATACAATAATGAAACACTTTATGGGAATAAATAGGTTTATTAAGTTTCCGGTATTGCCATACGATGGAATTCATCATATTGATATGCACATGAAAATGCTTGACGAAGAAACAATTCTTTGTGCAGAGTACCCAACGGGTGTAGCCGATGGACCACAAATTGAAGATAATTTGCAAAATGTATTAGCTCCTGAAAATTCTGTTTTTGGTGATTCGTACAGAGTAGTTCGTATTCCAAGTCCGCCGGATTTAAATGGCGATTACCCTGCAAATGGCTGGAATGGTGGGTATTATTATACTTATACTAACTCCTTAATAATTAATAAAACTGTAATTGTACCAACATATTACGAGGAATATGATACAACAGCATTGCGTATTTATCAAGAGGCAATGCCCGGTTATAATATTGTTGGCGTAGATTGTGATGATAATTCAGGACCAATCTTTGCAAGTGGGGCAATTCATTGTATAACTCACGAAATTGCCACAACCGACCCATTATTAATTTCGCATCAGCGTTTACGCGATACCGATAATATATATACTAATTATGAAGTAAAAGCTAAAATAATGCATCGTTCCGGAATTAGTTCAGCCACATTGTATTATAAAACAAATTTAGCAGCTTCATATCAATCTGTTTCAATGAGTTTTACAAATACATTGTTAAATGAATGGACAGGCTATATTCCTGTACAACAATCTGGTACAAAAGTGTATTATTATATCGAAGCAAATGCTGTTTCAGGAAAAACACAAGTACGACCTATGCCTGCTCCGGCAGGGTATTGGATGTTTAGAGTTAATAATACTACTGATATTGCCGATAGTAATAATTTGAATATTAATATTTTTTGTACCGAAAATTCTTTAAGAATATTATCTGATAAACAATTTAATTCATATATTGTTATTACTGATATGCTAGGTAAGCAGGTGTATAACGATAGGGCTGATATTGTAAAAGGTGAGAATTTAATTCAACTAAATTCGTTTAATTTGAATAAAGGAGTTTATTTAATCAGTTTAAATTATAATAATTCATATATTACAAATAAATTTGTGATTCGTTAACGAATTTATTTATTTGTGAAGAAAAGATTAATATTTTTTGTAGTACTATTGGTTATTACTAATGCTTTAAGGTCGCAAGAACTAACAAAAGCTAGGTTTGATAAACATTATTTTAAATCTTATTTATTAGATATAAAAGATGTAGCAATATCGCCAATAAAATGGAACGCAAAACAATGGGTTTCAGCAGGAACTGTTTTAGGAACTGCTATAATATTGGTAAATAGTGCCGATTTAGAAGTACAACAATTTTCACAGACATTACGTAACGACAAGGCTGATAATTTCTCAGCAAATTTTCTTGAGCCTTGGGGCAGTGGCGAGTATTCTATGGGCACAATGGCTGTGTTTTATGCACAAGGTTTAATAGCAGGAAACCAGCGAAGTAAAAAGGTGGCAATGCTTGGGCTTAAAGCTTACTTAGTATCAGGTTTGTATGTGCAAATTCCAAAATATGCAATAAATAGAATGCGTCCGTATCACGGCGAAACACCTAACCCTTTTGGTTTTGAGGGCGTTAGTGGTGATGCTTGGTACAAAGGAATGCCAAGTGGACATACAACTTCAATTTTTGCTGTTGCAACAATAGTTGCTTCGGAATATAGCGAAACTATTTGGGTGCCAATAGTTGCATATACAGTGGCTACATTAGCAAGTCTTTCACGTATTTACGATAATAAACATTGGGGTAGCGATGTACTTGTTGGTGCTGCTTTTGGTTTTGCTATTGGTAAACTTATTCATAGAAAAAATAACTGGGGACTAGTTGTTAAATAAAAATTTATCTAAATAATTTACAAATAAAATTAATTTTAACAATAGAACACTTTAACAATAGAAATAGATGAAACTAACTTTTTTAGGAACAGGGACATCGCAGGGAGTACCTGTTATAACTTGTAAATGTAATGTGTGTCAGTCTGATGATGAACGAGATAAGCGTTTACGAACATCGGCTTTAATAGAAATTAATGATACTAATTTAGTAATAGATTCAGGACCTGATTTTCGCCAACAGATGCTACGCGAAAATGTACAAAAGCTTGATGCAATTTTATTTACTCATGAACATAAAGACCATACAGCCGGATTAGATGATGTACGTGCATTTAATTATACTCAGCGAAAGCCAATGGAGGTATATTGCGAAGAGCGAGTTGCAAAATCGTTAAAGTGTGAGTTCGCTTATGTGTTTTCCGAATTTAAATATCCGGGTTTACCCAAAATAAACTTAAATATTATTGAAAATAAAAAATTTAAACTTAATAAGATAGAAATTGAGCCAATAAGAGTAAAGCATTTAAAACTTCCTGTTTTTGGTTTTAAAATAGGTGGTTTAGCATATATTACCGATGCAAACTATATTTCAGAATCTGAAAAACAAAAAATAAAAGGAGTAAAACTGTTGGTGATTAATGCTTTAAGAAGAGAAAAACACCTATCTCATTTTACATTACAACAAGCATTAGATTTAATTGGAGAATTAAAACCTGAGCGTGCATATCTAACACATTTAAGTCATTCTATGGGCTTGTATTCTGAAATTAATAAAGAGTTACCTAAAAATGTATTCTTTGCTTACGATGGTTTGAGTGTAGAAATATAGAAATACTTTTTTGATATATCTTGTTATCTATTAGTTTAGGTATTATTGATAAATAATATTAGTGCAAAAACAATCGTTAATATCTTGTTTATTAAATAATGGTACTATTTATGTGTAAATAGATTGTAAATACTATTTTTGATTTCAAAATCACACATATTATGATAAAAAAAATATTACTATTATTAATAACAATATCAGCAATAAATATTTTTGCTCAAGATACTACAGGCTTAAATAATATTATTAGACTTATTGATAAAGGAAATATTATTCAAGCAAAGAAACAGATTGATAAAGCAAATACCGTAAAAAATAGTGAAAATCCAACATATTGGTTATACCGAGGTGTCGTTTTTCATGAAATATACGAAAGTCATGACGAAAAAGTAAAAACATTATCAAAAAATCCGTTACAAGAGGCATATAAAAGTTATATAAATGCACGTAAATACGATTTAAATAAAATGTATATTAGTAATATTGTAACAGCTCTAGGATATGTTACAAACGAGTTTACACAAGAAGGAATAGAACATTTTAATAGCGGAGATTACAAGTCTGCTTTAAATTATTTTGAAAGTAGTATAGCTATTAATTCATTACCGGAAATAATGTACACCGATACAATATTATTTTATAATTCAGCTTTAGCATCAGAAAAAAACAAAGATTACGATAAAGCAATAAAGTATTATAAAAAATGTATGGAGTTAAAATTTGGGGAAGGTAAAATATATATCGATTTGGCTAATGTATATAAAGAAAAAGGAGATATTGATACATATTTATATACATTAAAAGAGGGCTTAGCTTTTTTTCCTAATGATACGGATTTAATAAATGAATTAATAAATCATTATATTTCGGTTTCAGATGTTGATAACACTATAATATATACCAAACGTGCAATAGAAAAAGACTCAACAAATAGTAATTTGTATTTTATACTTGGAAGTATGTACGAAAGTAAAAAGAATATTGATGCTGCTAAAAAGCAATATATTAAAGCTACTGAGATAGATTCAACAAATACAGATGCTGCTTTTAATTTAGGAGTATTATACTACAATAGTGGTGTAGATAAAATAAAACACGCAACAACTAAAGCACAAAAAAAACAAGCCGAGTATGAATATACAAGAGCTTTAATATATATTGAACAGGTTTATGAAAAAGAACCAAATAGCAGAGATGTATTGTATATGTTAAAAAATATTTATCGTATAAACGGTGACAATGTTAAAAAAGCAGAGATAGAAAAAAAATTATCAGAGCTTAAGTAAGCTATTTTTTTCCAATTTTATGGCATTTTAATATTCTAGCACTTAAAATAAGAGCTAAGAATAGGTCAATAATCATAGATAAAGCCAACCACGATGGCGGTTTATGACCTTCTGTAATATTATTAGAAACAATAATTGTTATTATGTAAGTAGTTACAATAGGGAAGAAATAAATGACAAATATACTCCACCAAGCCCAAGGTTTTTCTTTTTTAATACCTCTATAAGTTATAATTGCAATACCAATACCTATTGCAATAAACGATGAGCCAATAATTTTAAGAAAAGCTATCATTAATTTAAGAATATTTGGATTGAAGCTAGTTAATTCTTCTGGTGTTAAATGTAAAAATGAATAATGATAAGGCATTATATCGCTTCTAAAAAAGTATAAACTTCCGAAAGCTATTGTACCAACTGATAATAAATAGAAAAGAATAATTGAAATTCTGAAACTAATGTTTTTTCTTGCTGTCATAAGAAATTTGTTTTAATGTTTCTTTAAAAATAAAATAAAAAACAATGAATTTCCTCGCCGTAAGCGGACGAGGTGTCATTTTGAATACTATTTTTTACACCTCCTAAGTCGCTAGGAATTATGCCCAAACAATATTAAAAAACAAATTATTTTATTTCAATAAATTCAAAATTTACTTTTACAAGTTTAGAATATCTAATACCTGACGAGTGCATATCTGAGTCGCTTGAGCTATAATACCATTTAATTAGAACATTATTGTTTTCGGCTAATTTTTGTAAAAGAAGTAAAATTTTTGCTATTTGTTTAGCCGATGATGTGTTAAAATATTCTAACTTAAATTCTACAACTGTATCTGAATTAGGATTTTTAGAATAATCATTAAACCAATCGATAACCGGAGCATAAAAATCTATGGCGTTTTCAGGTAACGATCTTTCTGATATTTCAATTTTGCCATTGTCGTAATCAAGAATTACTTTAGGTGTATCGCTAGTTTTTTCAATAATTAATTTTTCCATAACTCAACAAAAGTAGATATTATATTTGAATTTGTAACGAGAAAAATGTGTAATTATTATCAATTTCTTTTAAAAAGTGACCTATCTTGTTTCCACTCTTTAATCTAAGGTCAATTATACCTAAACCGGCTTTTTTAGAATCATCAATTTCAAAATCGAATAAGCTATGATTGTAATAATCATCCATTTCTTTATCAGATAGATTGTTAACGTATTTGATTTTGTCGTTAAGTTCTTTTACATGCTCATTTTTCATGTAATTTCCGGCGGTTAGTAAATGTTTTCCATTATTCTCACTAATAAAGAAAATACCCGGATTTCCGCCTTCTTCGTTATTTGGATTACTAGCATGTTTTACAATATTTTGTAACATTTCCATTACAATATAAAACATTTTATTTTTTTGATCTGCTGAATCTGATAAATGCCCTTCAATAGTTTGTAATAAACCTTTAAGGCTTTCTTGATTCATAACACCATTGTATATTAATCTAATATCTTCTTTGTTAAGAGTGTTATGTATCTCAACAATATTATCAAGTGAATCTTTAGCTACTTTGTTAAAATCGGTAGACAAATCTTTTAATGTAGGAATGGTATGTAAGTAAAAGTATGTATCATTTTCATTTATATCAATAAATCTATATGATAATTTATTACCCGATTTCCTTGCCATATCAATTAAACCAAGACCTGCTCCGCCTTTATCAGAAAGTTCGCCTTCGTTTAAAACTTGTTTGTAATATACTTTTAGTTCGTCTTTATCTAAACTATTAATTTTTTCAATAAGTTTAGTTATTACAGGTATACTTTTTTTATCTGTAGCGTTTCCTGTTGTAATGTAATATTTGTCTTCGTTTCGTTTAATAATAAACAAGCCGTGAGTACTCTGAATGTTTTTATTAGCTGTATCGTTTTGGTGTCGGGTAATATTTTGCAATCCTTCCACCATTATAGCGTACACTCTCTTTTTCATTTTAGAAGATTGTTCTTCTGTTTGAAGATTAACTTCGGTTAATGAAAGAATACTGTCGGTAATTTGCTGATTAAAAAAGCCTCTGTAAACGTAACTTAAATTGTCTTTCTGCATCGCATCAAAAAGCGATAATGAGAATTTCAAATTTTCAAATTCGGTTGTTGCCATTACATATTTTTATATATTTTTTATAAAAGTACAATTTTCATTATCATTTTCAAATAATTATGATAATTTTTTTGCTATATTGACTAAAAAAAATGTATAGTTTACTAAGTCTTTACTTAAAAATTAGAATTTATTGCATCAACAGGGTTAAGTTTTGATGCTGAACGGGCAGGAGCAAAACCAGCTATAACACCAATTATTATTGATATTAATATGCCTGATGAGATATTAGAAAATGACATTTTAAAAGTCATTCCAATATCCATACTACCTGCTACAATTGTACCTAGCCAAATTAAAATTAAACCTAAAACACCTCCAACTAACGATAAAACAACTGATTCTGATAAAAACTGAAACAAAATAAAATAATTTTTTGCGCCAAGTGATTTTTGAATACCTATAATCTTAGTTCGTTCTTTTACCGAAACAAACATTATATTTGCAATACCAAAACCACCTACAAGTATTGAGAAGCCTCCAATAATTAATCCTATTAAATCAATCATAATAAAAATTTTATCAAAACCTTGAGTAATCATACTAGTTTGATTTAAAGCAAAATTATCATCCATTTTGGGTTTTAAACGTCTTGCTTTTCGCATTAATCCAATAAGTTCGTTGTTCAAATGGTCAACACTAATAGTCGGCTTTGCTTTTACAATTATTTGTGGTGATAATCTTTCTTGTTTAATGTCGAAAATACTTCTAACATAATTTATGGGTATAAGTATATTATAATCAGATGAGCTTCCAAACATATCAGAACCTTCTTTTTTAAATACTCCAATTACTGTTATTTTATAGCCTCGTACTTTTATACTTTTATTTATTGGGTTTTCACCATTAAAAAGTTCTTTTGCAATTTCAGAACCAATTATAGCTTTGTTTTTTCCTGCTGAAAATTCAAAAGCTGTAAAATACCTTCCTTTTTCCAATTCAAAATTTCTTACTTTATCGTAATCTTTTGATGCGAAAGTTAAAGAAGTGTTTTCTGTAGAATTATTTTTATATTTAACAGTTGCTCGGCTTCCTGCCTGAAAAACAACGGCTTCTGCGTTTTTAGAATGTTTGCGAATATATTCGTATTCTTTTAATGATGGTACTGGTCTGTTAACAAATTTCCACCAAGGATAACTACCTTGAGCCATTATCCAAGGCCATTTTTGCACATACACAACATTGTCGCCAAGTTTTCCAATATTATCTCTTATTGAGCGTTCAAGCGAATCTAATACAGTAAAAACAGAAATAATTGCAAAAATTCCTATAGTAATACCAAGTAAAGAAAGAAATGTTCTTAGTTTATTATTTATTAGCGAACTAAATGCTAAGTTAAAGCTTTCTCTTAAAAGTCTTAATAATAACATTAATAGTTGTTTATTTTTATAATAATCATAATAAACAAAGGTAATAAAAAAAACAGCTCATAAAATTTTTTAATAATTTTTATGAGCTGAATATTCTATGTTTATTTATTTAAAAAGGAAGGTCATCTCCTTCATCAGATATTTCGGGTGGTGCTTCGCTTGGAGCAGGTGCGCCGGCAGCAGCAGGAGGAGTGCTAGCTGTTGCTTGATTGAGTTCAATTCTCCAAGCTGTAACATTTGTATACCATTTCCCATTAAACTCACGACTGTCAATGTTTATCGAAACTTTTATTTCATCGTTAATATTAAATTTGTTAATATCAACTTTTTCGCCAAAATACGAAATATTCACTTTTTTTGGGTATTGGTCTAATGTTTCTATAACAAAAGAATCTTTTCTCCAAGGTCCTTTAGCAGATTCGCCTGTTTGAGGCTCTAAAATGCTATCTAATCTTCCAATTATTTCCATCTATATTATTTGTTTTTAATAAATTCAACTGATATTGAGTTAACACAATGTCTTGTGTTTTTCTCTGTGTAATTTTCTCCAATAAATACGTGTCCTAAATGAGCATTGCATTTTGCACAAACAATTTCGGTTCTTCTACCATCAGCGTCAGGTATTTCTTTAACAGCATCGGTTATTGCATCATCAAAACTAGGCCACCCACAACTAGACTTAAATTTACTCCCCGAGTTAAATAAAGGAGTTCCACATTGTTTACAAGTGTATATCCCTTCTTCGTAATGATTGTTATATATGCCTGTAAAAGGAGCCTCAGTACCCTTATTCAGAATTACTTCTGCTTCTTCAAATGTTAGTTTTTTAAATTTCATTGTTTTTTTTGTATTTATTACAAAAGTAAATCAAATATAGTTTACTCAAAATTTTAATATTAATCATTTTAAATATTTATGTTAATTACAACTTGTTTTCTTGTGCTAAAAGTTTCAATAATTTGATTAACAATTAGTTTATTAAGAGTAAATTGTTAATAAAAGTTTTTAATCAATATGTAATTATTAAAAAAAACTTTTGTAACTTTGTTTTAAACTTAATTAAAATGAGAACACTAACGCTTATTTCTAGTGCAATTGTATTATCATTAGTAATTTTATCAATTGCTTGCACAAATACAGATACTTGTAACAATGATGTAAAATCAAAAGTTTCAACTGTTGAAAAGCAATCATATTCAGGAATGGTTACCGAATACTATAAAAATGGTAATAAAAAATATGAAACAAAGTATGAAAATGGAAAACCTACGGGTAAATATTTAACTTGGTTTAAAAATGGTACTAAAAAAGCTGAAGGTGAGTATCAAAAAGGAAAGCGAGTAGGCATTTGGAAATGGTATAATCAGAAAGGTAATGTTAATTTTACAGTTATATATGATAATACCGGTATAGCAGAATTATAGAATAATGTTTTTTAAAGTATAAAAGAGGTTTACAACCTCTTTTTTTATGCAAATAATTTTAGTTTAAAAATAATTTAATACCTTTGTGTCTTTAATTGCCAAATGGTAATTACCCGAGTTGGAAATTCTAAGGCAACTTGCTACGAATTTCTTAACCGATGGGTTTAAAGGGAAACCGATAAGCCTCCCGATTTTGCACTAAAGCAAATGACTTGGAAAGGGAAAAGAAATGAAAAAAGTATTTTATTTAATTTCGGGAATTGTACTTAGTTACAGTTCAATGGCGCAATCTATTCAAGGAATAGTTAAAGCTGCTGATGATGAAGCTCAAGCAGGAGCAAATGTTATTATTACTAATTCAAATAAAGGTAAAATAACAAATAGTAATGGTGAATTTTCTTTCACTAATTTACAAAATGGTAAATATAATTTGCAGATTAGTTTTTTGGGTAAAAAAACTTATTCTAAACAAATTATTGTTACAGACAGTAATAAAACTGTAGATTTAGGGCAAATTACTCTGAAAAATGCAAACTTTAACACAGACGAAGTTGTTATTACGGCAACCAAATCTGTACGTAAGCTCAATTCTATTCCGGCTTCTATTGAGTATATTTCGGCAGAGGATATTGAAAATTTACCAAGCCAAAAAATTGATGAAAACCTTAAATTTATACCGGGAATTATTGTTGACCGTCCATTTGGTATTTTCGGGAAATCGGTAGTAGGTATTAGAGGAGTTGTTAGTTCAGAACCAGGGAGGCAACTTACTTTAATAGATGGCGTTCCTATAAATAAATCTGACGGTGGAGGAACAAATTGGAATCGTATAATTAGCTCTGATGTTGAGCATATTGAAGTTTTGAAAGGTCCTTCGGCTTCTATTTACGGTAATAATGCTATGGGTGGTACTATAAATATTATTACAAAACGACCAAGCCAAAAAGGAATACAAACAACAGCAAAAGCATTTTACGGTACATATAACACAATAGGTGCCGAAGCTAATATTATGCAAAAATTTAATGATGATGTTTCGGGTTTTTATTACTCCTTATCGGCTCGTGCATTAAATACAGATGGTTATATTACAGTGCCTGATTCAATTAGAAACGAAACAGATACTGCTGTATTTGTACAAGAACAAGCTGTAAATACTAGACTTGGGTATAAGTTTGGTTATTATACAAGTATTGAACTTGAGTACAATTATTATAACGACCATCGCGGACAAGGTACTGTTATTAAATTAGATGATGGTGCAACAGCCGATTATGATACGCATTTTTTAAAAGCTAGATATAAAACTAAGTTTGGAAGTGTTAAGTTTGATTTAAATGGATATTATCAGTTAGAGAAATACTTGCGTACTATCGAAAAAATTAAAAGAGGAGATTACACTCTAATAAATGTTAATTCAGACCGTACTGATTATGGTGTATTAGCATCGCTAAATACAAATATTGGTAAAAATAATTTAACTTTTGGTGTTGATTATCGACTTGGGTCAGTTTATGGAGTAGATGATTATCAGACTAGTACCGATAAAGTAATAAACAAAGGCAATATTGCAAACTATAATATTTATTTGCAAGATGAAATTAATTTTAATAGCAAAATTACATCAATAATAGGAGTAAATTTTGCCTATGTTAATTTTTATAATGGTGAGTTTAAATTAGAAGAGCCTACTGGAGCAACAGATTTTATGCAAGATTTTGCCAAAACTTTAGACTCAAAACAATGGAACGGATTTAGCCCTCGTTTGGCATTACAATATAATTTTACCAATAATCTTAATATTTATGCTGTAGGTTCTCAAGGATTTAGAACTGCATCGCTCGATGATTTAACACGTACCGGTTTTATAAGTATTGGTTATAAGCAGGCAAATCCAAATTTAAAACCGGAAACTGTAAACACCGCAGAAATAGGGCTAAGGTACACCACGCAGAAGTGGAGTGTTTCCGTAAATGGGTATTATTCGCAAGGAAATAATTTTATGTATTATGTATCAACAGGTAAAACTATTTTTGGTGGCAGAAAGCAAGTTTATGAAAAACAAAATATTTCAAATGTCGAAATCTATGGTTCCGAGCTTAGTATTGGGTATATAATAAACAAATTAATATCATTAAATGCTAATTACACTTATAATAGCTCTAAAATTAAAAAGTTTGCAGGCAGAGAAGATTTAGATGGAAAAATATTGAGTTACACACCCTCAAATACTATTAATTTAGCTACAGTTTTTAGTAATAAAAAATTGTCATCATCAATAAATTTAAAATTGCAAGATAAAATATATTTAGATGATGAGAATACTTTTGAGGTAGAGCCTCTTATGGGAGTTGATATACGTTTAGCTTATAATTTTTGGAAAGGTTTAGGAGCAGGATTAAATGTGCAAAATATATTTGATGAACAACATATGGTTAGTACAGACCAAGTTTCGTTAGGACGTTTTATTAGTTTTGAGCTTAGTTATAGATTTTAAATCAATACTGTCCTAAATAAATTTTAGAGTATAAAACTATAACGTTTTTATTGATTTACAAAGCAAAAACTATGTAAGTTCAAAAAAGAACCCCTTGTTTAT
>CAMZKE010000099.1 GCA_947311115.1 uncultured Bacteroidales bacterium
GTGCAATTTGCAATTGGTGTCAAGGATCTGATAATTTTGTAGAGAAAGCAATTTTTTATTGTTTTTAGCAATTCATCCTGTGGTGAGTCGAGAGGGATGCAGGTTGGAGTCGACCATGGCCAGATATCAGTTGTAGAAAGTACGTAGTTAATCTGAAGAAAAAGTGTAAGTCAATAAAAAAGACTTATAATAATATAATAAATTGGGTGCTTTGGCGAACAACTCATTGTATTTGTGTGTGATTGTGTGGGTAATTGTGAGTATGTGAGACTTGAGATATACAAATAATAAAAAAGGCTATTTCTGAAGAAATAGCCTTTTTTATTTCTTTATTATATTTTTTTATTATTTTCTACAATCTGCGCAAACACCATATATATATAATGAATGATGTGATAATTCAAAATCAGCCAACTCAACAGCAGTTTTTTTAATTACGTGTATTCTTTGGTCAGAAAACTCAACAACTTTACCACATTTAGTACAAATTAGATGGTCGTGTTGCTTTACTTGAAATGCTTTTTCAAATTGTGCTATATTTTTACCAAACTGATGCTTTATAACTAAATTACAATCTAACAATAATTCAATTGAATTATACAATGTAGCACGACTGACTCTATAATTCTTATTTTTCATAAAAATATATAGAGACTCTATATCGAAATGACCTTCTCGAGAATAGATTTCCTCTAAAATAGCAAATCTTTCAGGTGTTTTTCTATACCCTTTCTCCTCTAAAAACTCTGTGAAACGTTCTTTTACCAACGCTTTTACTTTTTCTGCACTTTCAGTCAACATAAATTAGCTTACTTTAATAAGTGGGTAAAAGTAAAAAAAAATATTCATATTTAAAACAAATCTAAATAAAAATAGTAAGTTTTTTTAGTACTTACTATTTTATATTGATTAACAATATTTTATTTTTACTTCAACGCTTGTATTTGAGCTCTTAAAGTTTGAATTTTATTTTCAGCATCGGCTTGTTTTGCTTTTTCAATTTCAACAACTTTAGCGGGAGCATTAGTAACAAAACGCTCATTACTAAGTTTCTTCATTACTGATTTAAGAAACCCCTCTTGATATTTTAATTCTTCTGATAATTTTGCTATTTCTACATCTTTATCAATGTTATCGTTTAACGGAATATAAAATTCGGTGGTTTTAACCATAAACGAAATTGCCCCTGGTACACTTTCAGAAACATTTTCAAACTTGGATATATTTCCAAATTTAATTATTGTTTCTTTATTTTCAATTTCGGTATCAGAGTTTACATATAGTTCTATTTTGTCTTTAAACGATATATTTTTAGATGTCCTAACATTACGTACACCGGTTATTAACTCTTTGGTAATTTCAAAATTATTTACCGATTCAATATTATACGAGCTATTTTTAGGCAATAGCGAAATTGTTATACTTTCGCCCTCCCCTCGTTGAGACATTTGTTGCCATAACTCCTCTGTAATAAACGGCATAAATGGATGTAATAATTGTAATAATTGCTCAAAATATTTTATAGTAATATTATAAGTTTGTTTGTCGATAGGCATTTGATATGCTGGTTTTACACCTTCTAAATACCACGATGAAAACTCGTCCCAGAATAATTTATATACAAGCATTAATGCATCAGAAATTCGATATTTTGAATAATTATCGTTTAATTGTTCTACTGTCTGATTTAGCTTATTCTCGAACCAATCTGTAACTTCTTTTGCAGATTTTGGTTGCTCTAAATTTTCATCAACTTCCCAAGATTTAACTAATCGGAAGGCATTCCATATTTTACTAGCAAAATTTCTTCCTTGCTCAATTAGACTTTCATCGTAAATTAAATCGTTGCCTGCCGGCGAACTCAATAACATTCCAACACGTACACTATCAGCTCCATATTGCTCTATCAAATCGAGTGGATTTGGTGAATTGCCAAGCGATTTACTCATTTTACGACGTTTTTTATCGCGAACAATACCTGTTAAGTAAACATTTTTAAAAGGCAATTCATTTCTATACTCATAACCGGCAATAACCATACGTGCAACCCAAAAGAATAATATTTCAGGTGCTGTAATAAGGTCGTTTGTTGGATAATAATATTTAATTTCTTCATTTTCAGGATTTCTAATACCATCGAAAACAGAAATTGGCCATAACCACGATGAAAACCAAGTATCAAGTACATCCTCATCTTGTTTAAGGTCGGACATAGTATAACTTGCATTTTTTTCTTGAGCCAATTTCAATGCTTTTTCAGATGTTTCGGCTACAACAAATGTATTGTCAGGCAAAAAATATGCAGGAATACGATGTCCCCACCATAACTGACGAGAAACATTCCAATCACGAACATTTTCCATCCAATGACGGTATGTATTTTTAAACTTAGAAGGCGTAAGCTTAATATTGTCATTCATTACATTTTCTAGGGCAGGTTGTGCCAAATCGTGCATTTTAAGAAACCATTGTGTCGACATTTTTGGCTCTATAACAGCATCGGTACGCTCAGAATAACCTACTTTGTTTACATAATCTTCAATTTTAACAAGATTACCTGATTTTTCAAGTTCAGGAATTATTAACTTTCTTGCTTCAAATCTATCAACACCTACAAACATAGTTGCAGTTTCGTTTAAAGTACCATCATCGTTAAAAATATCAATAGTATCTAAATTGTGTTTCATTCCAATCTCGTAATCGTGAACATCATGAGCAGGTGTAATTTTCAATGCACCTGTACCAAACTCAATATCAACATATTCGTCTTGAATAATAGGAATAACACGATTAACTAAAGGCACAATAACTTTTTTCCCTTTAAGATGAATAAAACGCTCATCGTTCGGATTTACACATACTGCCGAGTCGCCAAGAATTGTTTCAGGACGAGTTGTTGCAATAGTTACAAAACCATCTTCACCTTCAATTTTATATTTTAAATAATATAATTTAGATTGTACCTCTTTATGATTAACTTCCTCATCAGAAACGGCAGTCTGTGCACTTGGATCCCAATTTATCATTCGCATTCCTCGATAAATAAGCCCTTTATTAAATAAATCTACAAACACCTTGATTACACTTTCAGATAAGTCTTTATCCATTGTAAATTTGGTTCTATCCCAATCGCACGAAGCACCAAGCTTTTTTAATTGTTCAAGAATAATTCCACCGTGTTTTTCTTTCCACTGCCAAGCGTGTTCTAAAAATTCTTCACGAGTTAAATCATTTTTATCAATCCCCTCATCTTTAAGTTTAGCAACTACTTTAGCTTCGGTTGCTATACTTGCGTGATCGGTACCCGGAACCCAAACCGCATTTTTGCCTAACATACGTGCTCTACGCACCAAAATATCTTGAATTGTATTATTCAAAATATGTCCCATATGCAAAATACCTGTTACATTTGGTGGTGGTATTACTATTGAATATGCTTCTCGTTCATCAGGAGTTGAACTAAAAAACTTATTATCTAACCAGTATTTATACCATTTATCCTCTATTTCGCTTGGATTATATTTTGTAGAAAGTTCCATTTATATTATTGTATTTTTTATTGGTCTGCAAAAGTAAGGAAAAAGTTGGAAAGTTGGAAGGTTTTAAGGTTTTAAGGTTTCTCCCACATATTTCACTAATTATCGCAGATTATTAATTGCACTAATGCACGAATATATATTTACGAGCATAAAAAAACAGGGCACATCATAAGACGCACCCTGTTTTAAAATCACCAAGGGTTTTAACCCTTGATGATTTGGTTTTACTCCAAAATTATCTTTTGAGTAGAAACCCCTCTCTCACCAATAAGCTTAACAAAATAAACTCCTTTTGCTTGTTCGCCAATGTTAATGATATTAGAAGTTGTACTTTTTACTAATACCCCACTAATATTATAGACTTCTACTTGCTGTATATTTTCACTTTCTATTGTTATTTGCCCTGTTGTTGGGTTTGGATAGATGTTAAACTTTCCTTTATTTATTTTAGGAATACTTACATTGCTATTTTTGTAAACTCTTGCATGACCTGAGCTAATATATCCATTCTCATTATTGCAAGAAGCACCTACTATAATAACAGAACCATCAGTATTTACATCAACTGATTTACCAAAATTATCGTTAGAATATTCTTTAAAAATAGTATCATTTATTTGATTCCATATATTTGAACTATTTTGATAAACATTAACATATCCACCAGCACAATATCCATCATAACAACTGGTTGCTCCAATAACGATAATACTCCCTTCTGAATTAAGACTTATAGAGCATCCAAATTCACGATAAGATAATTGCCCCTCTATATTGCTACCTATTTGAGTCCAAATATTAGAATCATTTTTAAATACTTTAACGTAACCTGTCATTACATAACTATATGGAGCACCTATAGCTACCACGGAACCATCTGAGTTTATGCTAATAGTTGTTCCAAACCAATCATCTGCCAAATCTCCTACAATATCATCTCCTATTTGTAGCCATGTATTAGTTTCGTATTTGTATATCCTCGCACTACCAACATCTGATGCATTTCCATCATTCCCAGATGCTCCAATGGCAATAATTGAGCCATCAGAATTTAAGCTTAAAGACCATCCAAGTATTTCACCTTCTTCAACACCATTTATACTATTTCCTATTTGAACCCAATTATTTGATTGATTTTGAAATACTTTTACTTGACCTGCGGCATTATAACTTTCATCATTCCCATATGCCCCAATAGCAATAATTGAACCATCAGAATTTATACTTATTGAATACCCAAACATATCCTCTGCAGCTTCTCCATTTATATCATTACCAACTTGAACCCAATTATTTGACTGATTTTGAAATATTCGTACACTTCCTGAATTATACCCATTATCACTATTACCAAGAGCTCCTATTGCTATAATAGTTCCATCCGAGTTCATACTTATTGAATTACTAGACCAATAAGCATCATATTCTACTATAATATCATTTCCTATTTGAACCCAATTACCTGACTGATTAGTAAACACTCTAACAAGTCCATAAACTCCATTTTCTGGATAACCACTAGCACCTATCGCTACAACAGAGCCATTTCCACTAATACAAACTGATGCACCCAAAGAACGATGAGATACATCTCCATCAATATCTTGACCTAACTGAACCCATTGAGCCTCAGAAAACAACACTGTTATAAAAATAATTATTACAATAAATATTTCTTTCATAATTATTCAGATTTAGTTTTACCCAAAGATAACAAAAAATAACAATATTTCATCACAAATATTAAGGTAAAAACCACATAAAACAGTATGTTAGCTTGTTGTTATATATAATATCCTGTAACTTAAAGAAATATAATTTACACATCCAATCTTTTTTAAACATTGCATATGTAAAAACCCACATTGTTAATTACTAATAACAAAATAATAATTCAATTAAAGTTCAATTATATATTTTTATCAATAAATTAAAAAGATAAAATAGATTTGAAACTTTGTATTGCCGAAAAGCCAAGTGTTGGCAAAGAAATAGCTAAAATTTTAGGTGCAAATAGCCGTAGAGATGGTTACTTTGAGGGTAATGGCTACTATGTAAGTTGGACATTTGGTCATTTATGCACATTAAAAACCCCAGATGATTATACGCCAGTATGGAAACGATGGAATTTAAATACATTACCAATGATTCCACCAAAATTTGGTATAAAAGTTATTGATAACAGCGGAGTACAAAAACAGTTTAATACACTTGAATCGCTAATTAGCAAAAGTGAAGAAGTTATTAACTGTGGTGATGCAGGAATTGAAGGAGAAGTAATACAGCGTTGGGTTTTACATAAAGCAAAATGCAAAATACCGGTTAAACGTTTATGGATTTCGTCGTTAACCGACGAGGCTATAAAAGAAGGCTTCAATAATTTAAAAGAAGCTAGTGATTACGACTTACTATACTCGGCAGGAAACGCACGTGCAATAGGCGATTGGCTACTTGGCATGAATGCCACAAGGCTTTTTACTTTAAAATATGCAAATAATAAAGGAGTGCTTTCTATAGGTAGAGTACAAACCCCTACCCTCGCACTTATTGTTAATCGCTATAAAGAGATTCAGAATTTTGTTTCAAAACCATTTTGGGAGCTAAAAACCACTTATCGTGATGTCAGCTTTAACTCTACTAAAGGTCGTTTTTTAATTAAAGAAGATGCAGAAAAAATTCTGGAAACAATAAAAACAGAAGAATTTGAAATTATAAAATTTGAAAAGAAAAAAGGAAAAGAAAACGCTCCTAGTTTGTTTGATTTAACATCGTTACAAGTAGAGTGCAATAAAAGTTTTGGCTACACTGCCGACGAAACATTGCGTTACATTCAAAGTCTGTACGAAAAAAAACTTGTTACTTACCCTAGAGTTGACACAACTTATTTGCCTGACGATATGTACCCCAAAATAAAGGGCATTTTAGAAAAGTTAAAACCTTATGAGAATTTTACTAAAGAAATATTACAGAACAAAATAAAAAAATCGAAAAAAGTTTTTAACGATAAAAAAGTAACCGACCACCACGCAATTATTCCTACCGGTGAATACCCTAACGGATTAAGAAACGAAGAAAAAAAGATTTACGATGTTATTACTCGCCGGTTTATCGCAAATTTTTATGATGAGTGTAAAATATCGAATACAACAGTTATTGGCAAAGTAAACAAGTACGAATTTAAAACTACCGGAAAAATTATTTTAGAACCCGGTTGGCGCGTATTATATCCGAAAAAGCAAGGCGATAAAAATAACGATGACCAAATTTTACCTGAGTTTGTTAAAGGCGAAAAAGGAGAACATAAACCTGATTTACTTGAAAAACAAACAAATCCGCCAAAACATTATACCGAAGCAACATTGTTACGAGCTATGGAAACTGCAGGTAAACAAGTAGATGACGAAGAGCTTAGCGATTTAATGAAAGAAAATGGAATTGGACGACCATCAACTCGTGCAAATATTATTGAAACTATTTTCATACGTAAGTATGTGAAACGTGAACGCAAAAATTTAATCCCAACAATTACAGGCATACAACTTATCGATAGTATTAAAAACGAACTTTTAAAATCGGTTGAACTTACAGGGCAATGGGAAAAGAAACTCCGACAGATTGAAAAAGGCGAGTACGAAGCAAAACTTTTTATTGATGAAATGAAAGTGATGCTGAAAAATTTAATAGCAGAAGTTAAAAGCGAACGTTACACATCAATAACAATAGAGGAAGATAAAAGACCTGAGAAGAAAAAAGTCTCTAAAACCACTAAAACAGAATCGAATAACGAAATTACTTGTCCAAAATGTAAAGAAGGAAAAATTTTAAAAGGTAAAACTGCTTACGGTTGTAGCAATTATAAAAATGCTTGTAAATTCAAGGTAGATTTTACGTTTATGAATAAAAAACTTACTGAAAAACAAATTTTAACCCTAATAAAAAAAGGCAAAACTTCTGCAATAAAAGGGCTTGTAGAAAACGGCGAGAAAATATCTGCCAAACTAATACTTGATGAAAATTTTAATGTTAGCATTGATAAAACAGTAAACAAAAGAGCTAAAAAAGCAGACAAATTAATTTGTCCTAAATGCGGGAAAGGTACTATGCTTAAAGGAAAAAGTGCTTATGGTTGTAGCCAATATAAAGAAGGTTGCAAATTTATAATTCCGTTCGATATTCTAAAAAAAGATTATAATACCAGTGTGTTAACTGATGTAGTTTTGAATAAAATGGGATAATTTTATTGCCACGAATGCACTAATAGATTTATAATTTTATTGCCACGAATGCACTAATAAATTTAGGCTTAATAGACAAAATGGTTGATAAAATCCTCTGTAATGTAGTATATTCATAGCTTTGCATTAAATCAAAGTCTATGAATAAAAAAAA
>CAMZKE010000100.1 GCA_947311115.1 uncultured Bacteroidales bacterium
CAGTTATTGTTATTGTAGTATCGCCAGGTATTGCTATTACGCAACCATTTCCATCAGTAATTGTTACTGTTACAGCTCCTGCTGATAATCCGTTTTGTGAACTTGCATCACCCCCGCCAATAGACCAGTTATAGTGATATGTTCCATCGCCTCCGATAGGGTTAAATGTTATTGTTCCATCATTTGTGCCAAAGCAAGTAATATCGGTATGCGTTCCATTTGCAAAAAGTTCGTCAGGTTCAGTTATTGTTATTGTAGTATCGCCAGGTATTGCTATTACGCAACCATTTCCATCAGTAATTGTTACTGTTACAGCTCCTGCTGATAATCCGTTTTGTGAACTTACATCACCTCCGCCAATAGACCAGTTATAGTGATATATTCCATCGCCTCCGATAGGGTTAAATGTTATTGTTCCATCATTTGTGCCAAAGCAAGTAATATCGGTATGCGTTCCATTTGCATATAATATCCCATTATCAGTTAACGTAGTAGTCCCTGTTTTTGTACATCCAACAGCATCGGTAATTGTAATATTGTAAGTGCCAGATTCTAAACCAGATATTGTGGCGTTATTTGATGTTGTGCCATCGTTTGTATATGCATTTGGACCCTCCCAATGATAGTTGTAATCAGCTGTTCCGCCAGAAATTGAAAAATCTATACTACCGTTTGAATCGCCATTACAAAGAGGATTGTGAGGTGTTAATGTTAAGTTTATGACGGCATTATCTTGTAAATCATAAGGACCTGAAACGATAGAACAACTGTTATCATCTGTAATTGTAATATTATAAGTTCCTGCAGATAAACCGGTAAAATTGCCATCATTATTTGTTGCTGTTCCTCCACCAATATCATAAGTTAAAGTACCTGTTCCCCCACTTGCACCTACATTGATAAAACCATTTGCTCCACCATCGCAAATATATGGGGTGTAAGATGAATCAACAACAACAATAGGAGGGGTTGCGTTTATTGTAAATGTATATATGCTATCACAACCATCTTTATCAGTTGCAGTTACTTTGTAATCACCTGCACATAAGCCTGTTATTTCATTTCCAGAATTACCATTAGACCAGTCGTATGTGTATGGTGCTGCAGAAAAGGGAGTTGTGTAGTTTATTTTTATTTTTGCATCACAATCACCAGGACAGGTTTCTTGTGTAATTGTTTCGTGTGGAGTCATAGGTCCTTTACCTGTAACAGAGGCATCGCATCCATTTGCGTCTCCATCAATATCGATAACCGTCATAGTATAATCTGAGCCACAACCACAAATACCATTAAAAGTGTATGGTAATGCGTTTATTCCTGTAATTGTTTGGTCTGCAGAACACTCAGCTCCTGTCCCATCCAATATTATTGTAATTGGATAATCAATAGTTCCGGTGCCGTAATCAATTGTAATTGTTCCATCGCAATCGCCATAACATGTTTCTTTTGTTGTTGCACAGGTAACAGTAAAAGAATCTCCTGCTCCTCTAGTTGAACTGTTTAATAGAATTATTTTTGAGTGATTATTAAATGAAAAGTATGATGAGTTGTTATAATGATTTGTGTAAATAATATTATTTCCTGAAATAGTAAGGTTTCTACTTGCAGTTATAGAATTAGAATATGAAATATCGTTTAAATAAATTTCTAAATTATTATTGATGCTTGATAAGTTATCAATAATAACATCGTTATAAAATCCGGGAACAGAAGCACCTGCTACACCACCGGAAGTTTCTGCCCAATGATTAGTATCGTCCCAATTACCTGAACCGTTTACCCAGTAACGATTTTGGGCATTTATGCCAATTGCTATAACTAAAAAGAATAATATGTAAATGTTTTTCATCAATTAAAATTTTATGCATACTTCTATGCTATTGATATTAACTCAATATATACCAAACTATAAAGGTATAAAAAAATGCTAATATTTTAAAGTAAAAGTTAAGTAACTACGTGTTTTTTTTATAAAATTTGATAAACAGCTAGTTAGATGTTATGTATAAAAGACATAAAATAATTTATAATGGTTGCTAATATGCTTTGTTATTAATAAAAGAGAATTGTAATTTAGTCAAAATGTTTTTTTAATTTTATTTTCGAAGATAATAGTAAAATTAATGCGAAAAATGGGAGGTATGGTACTTTGTATCTTACTAATGCTCCTAAAACCGGAGTTGTTAATCCTAGTATAATAGATAGGGTAATTACAAATGAAAAAGAGAAAATAATTATCGGTAAATTTTTTGTGAAATTAATTTTGTTAAAATATATTATTGATAAAATAAATAATAATAGGAATAAAACATTTTCTATTACTGCAGGTATTACGATAGGCGAATGAATATCGAAAATAGATGGGCGTAAAAAAGTATTTAATAAAGCGTTAGGGGTAGCAGAAAAAAAACTAATAAAATTAGGCTCCAAAATTGGTATATCTACCTTGCTTCCAATATTTTTACTTTCGTTAATCATTTTTATGAAATCGTGTTGTTTGAAACTCATTATTTCAACTAAATTGTAATTGCTAAAATGTTGAAAATTAAAAAATAATAGAATTGAAATGATGTAAATAATAGAAAAAGTAAAAATGGGATTTTTGTTGTAAAATTTATTAATTATTAAAAATATTAATCCGGGAATTAAAGCAAAAAGAACATAAAATTTAAGCATAAATAAAAGAAAAACTGACAACATAATTATAACAATATTTCCTGTTAAATTTTTGTTGTTTAGAAGTTCGAAAAATGACAATAAAAACATTCCTAAAGAAAACATTAATACACTTTCTTTAAGCATTGCCGATGACCAAATAATTACAGATGGTATAAAAAATACAATTATTACAACAATTAATTTGTTTTTATAAAATTGATTAAAAAGTTTGAATAACGCTGTTAATCCTGTAAAGGAAAAAAAGCTAAAAAAAATTGAATGAACATAAATATTATGATTTGATATTATATGCAGAATTGCATTAATTCTAATTATTAATCTATTGTCGTTAAGCAAATTGTAATTAAATGCTTTAAACCAAAAGTTTGTGTTTTCTCGTAAATAAACCTCTAATTCATTTGAATAATTTCCAACTCCTGTAATAAGTTTTATAAAATCAGAATAACTTGTGTTTGCTACATTATATATAACTTCTCCATCTTTGAAATAGTTGAAAATATCAGAACCGTTTGTTCCGTAATAATATTTATAAATTAATAATAGAAAAAATCCACTCAGTATATTAACAATAAATATTATTGACAGGTATTTGAAAGGAATACCTGATGTTTTAAAAAATGATAATTTATTAATTATCAATAATAAAACTAATATGTATAGTATGGGTAATGTTATTAACAATGAGTAATTTGTAATTAACAATTAATAATAAATAAAATATACATTATAAATTTTTAAACAAATATTTAATACTTAAGCCATTTCCATAATTCTTTGTAATTTACCTTTTTACCGTACATAAGTATTCCTACTCTGTATATTTTAGCAGCAAATTTTGTAGTAAGTAAAAATGTTAAAATTAGTATTGCCATTGATAAAAATACTTGCCATTCTGGTACAGAAAAAGGCAAACGAGCCATCATAATAATAGGGGAGGTAAAAGGAATTATTGAAAACCAAAATGCTAAATTGCCATCTGGGTTTTGCACAATACTTTGTAACATTACCATTCCTAAAATTAGAGGAATAGTTATTGGCATCATAAATTGCTGAGTATCGGCTTCGCTGTCAACAGCAGCTCCAACGGCAGCAAAAAGTGATGCGTAAAGTAAATAGCCGGCTATAAAATAAAAGAAAAAAGCACCGAGCATTAGCCCCCAATTAATATTCGATACAATTTTAAATGCATCAGAAATATTTTCGTTCATATTGTTTTCTTGGGCTTGACTTAGGGTAATATTATTATCTGTATTTTCGTTATCGTCCATAATATTTTTTACTTGCATTTGTTGTGCAATAATTTCGCTGTTTGAAGGCATCATTACAGACTGAACAATAGTTACAATACCAAAAGTAAGTATTATCCAGAGTAAAAATTGCGTTAAACCAACCATGGCTATCCCCACAATTTTTCCCATCATTAATTGGAAAGGTTTTACTGACGATATTATTACTTCAATTATTCGATTAGTTTTTTCTTCAATTACTCCACGCATAACCTGTGCTCCGTACATAAAAATGAAGAAATAAATTAATACTCCGGAAAGTATACTCAATACCATCGTTATTTCCGAACTGCTTTCGTTCAACTCTCCATCTTCACCAATAATATTTGAAAGTACATGAATATCAACTCTTATTGGTTTTTCAATTCCGTAAGCTCTAAGTTTTTGTTTTTCAAGCTCCTTTTCTATTTTTTTTGTAACGTATAATTTTGTCGATAAAGGTATTTCTTTATTTGAATACATTTCGATAGCTTCTGAAGCTAAAATATTTTTAGGGATAAATAATAAAACATCGTAGGCTAATGAATCGAAATTGTTTATATATTTTGTTTTATATAAGGTGTCAACAAAAGTAAATTTATAGTTTTTGCTGTCGGGTAAGCGACGTATAAACATTTTATTTTTATCAGGCTTCTGTTTTGTTAACCTTATGTTTGTTAAATATCCGGTGTTTGGAATTGTATCGCTAAATCGTTTTGTTTGGTCAACAACAGCAATAGAATATGTTTTGTCGCTATCCATTTTTGAAAGCCAAGTAGGAACAATCATTAATGCAGCCATTAAAACCGGACCCACTATACTCATTACCAAAAACGATTTCTTTTTTACACGAGTTAAATATTCACGTTTTATTATTAAAATTATTTTGTTCATTGTGTTTAAATGTGTTTTATTCAACGTCTGTTTTATCTACAATTTTTATAAATATATCATTCATTGTAGGAATTCTTTCGTTAAACGATATAATATTTCCACTTGGCAAAAGTGTGTTAATTAATTGATTTGTTGTTACATTACCATCAAGTAAGTTTATACTAATATTAGTTTTGTTATCTATTTTAGTATTTTCAATAATTTTGAATTGATGATGCTGACTTATGTTTATTAAATTTACATTTCCGGTAAATTGTATATCAAAAATATTTGTACGAAATTGAGTTTTAATTTCGGAAAGTTTGCCGCTTAAAACATTTTTTGATTGATTTATTAAGGTAATATCATCACAAAGTTCTTCAACTGACTCCATATTATGAGTGGAGAAAATAATTGTAGCTCCTTTTTCTTTTAACGATAGTATTTCTGTTTTAAGAAGGTTTGCATTTATCGGGTCGAAACCACTAAAAGGCTCGTCAAATATAAGTAATTTAGGCTCGTGCAAAATAGTAACAATAAATTGTATTTTTTGCTGCATACCTTTAGATAGCTCTTCAACTTTTTTATCCCACCAAGCTAAAATATCAAATTTCTCGAACCATTCTTTTAGTTTTTTTGTGGCGTCTGATTTGCTCAATCCTTTTAGTTGAGCCAAATAAACAGCTTGTTCGCCAACTTTCATTTTTTTGTAAAGTCCACGTTCTTCGGGTAAGTAACCAATATTATATATATGTTTTTGGTTTAAAGTTTCGCCATTAAATTTAACGCTGCCGCTATCTGGGGCGGTAATTTGATTTATTATTCTAATTAAAGAAGTTTTACCTGCACCGTTTGGTCCAAGTAACCCATAAACACTACCTTCTTTAACCTGTATGTTTACGCCATCTAAAGCAAGATGATTAGCATATTTTTTAACAATATTTTCGGCTTCTAATATGTACATATTTGTTTTTTGAAATAGCTTATAAAAATAGAGATTTTATATTTAAGAATGCAAAATATTTAAATTCTTAATAAAATTTAAGATAATTAACTGTTTAAAATATTTACTTTTGTATTATTAAAATTGAAAATATGATTAGACCAGGAGGTTTTAATATGTTGCCACCTGTTGTTAAAAACTTACTCATAATTAATGGGTTATTTTTTTTAGCGACAATTACAATGGAGCAACAAGGTGTAGATTTAACTCATTATTTAGGCTTGCATTATTTCGAGTCGAAATATTTTGCACCATACCAGTATATTACGTATATGTTTATGCATGGTGGATTTTCGCATATACTGTTTAATATGTTTGCTTTATGGATGTTTGGAGCCAGTATTGAAAATTTTTGGGGACCAAAAAAGTTTTTAATTTATTATTTTGTAACAGGTATTGGTGCTGCATTATTACAAACCGGAGTAAATTGGTTTACTATTTCGGGTATGCATAGTGCTGTTGAAGCATATAAAGCAATGCCCACTCCTGAAACTTTTACCGTATTGGTAAGAGATTATTTTAGCAGTTTTCCTATAAATCAACAATTTATTCAACAATGGTCGTTAGAGCCTACAAATCAACAAGCAATTTCCGAAACTTATAATTATATTCAAAACGCAATAGATGTGGTAGTTAATATACCAACTGTTGGTGCATCGGGTGCTGTTTTTGGTTTATTATTGGCTTTTGGAATGTTGTTTCCGAACTCAATTATTTATGTGTATTTTGCTTTACCTGTTAAAGCTAAGTATTTTGTTATGATATATGGTGCAATTGAATTATACAGTGGGTTTGCCAACAATGCAGGCGATAATGTTGCCCATTTTGCACATCTTGGAGGTATGTTGTTTGGGTTCTTTATGATTAAGTATTGGAAAAAGAATCAGTATAATCAGTATTGATATTATAATACCAACTTGATATTAAAGTACGTTATAAATAAATTAGAATATATTTTTCTTTATTGAGGTAAAAATCCTTTGCATAGCAATAGCTATGGGAATAATTTTTAACAAAAAGAAAGAAAAATAGAAATGATTTATATAGTGTATTTTGGTGTTGAGTTGGTATAACAATTATCATAAAAAAAGGCTGTTTCAAAATTTATTGAGACAGCCTTTTTTTAATATATTTTGAGAAAAATTAGTTAACTTTAAAAGTGTCGTCACCATTCTCTAAAAAGTTTACAATTTGAGTTGCTGCAGCTATTCCGGCATTAATATTTGCCTCAGCTGTTTGAGCACCCATTTTTTTAGGAGAGAAGAAAATTCTGTCAGCGTATTTTGCTGTAAACTCATCTTTTGCATCAGGTGCAATATCTGAAACATAACGAAAATCGTTACGTTCAGCCATAAGTTTTAGCATAGCTTGTTCATCAATAACTTCTTTACGAGCTGTATTTACTAATGTACCGCCTTTTGGCATTGTATTAAGCAAGTCAAAATTTATCGATTTTTTAGTCTTATCGTTTGCGGGTATGTGTAAAGAAACATATTGACAAGTTGAATAAAGCTCCTCAACGCTATTGCAAACATTAACACCATCTTTTTCAATATCTTCTTTTGCAACAAAAGGGTCGAATGCATATACTTTCATGCCGAAGCCATTTGCAATTTTACCAACAAGTCTTCCAACATTACCATAAGCATGAATACCTATATTTTTACCCTTTAATTCTGTTCCTGAAGTTCCGTTATAATTGTTACGTGCTATCATAACCATCATACCAAGAGCTAATTCGGCCACCGCATTTGAGTTTTGTCCGGGAGTGTTCATTGCAACAACATTATTTGCTGTAGCAGCACTAAGGTCGATATTATCGAAACCGGCACCTGCACGAACAATAACTTTAAGATTTTTTGCGGCATCTAAAACTTCTTTTGTTGCTTTATCGCTACGTATAATCATTGCATCAACATCGGCAACAGCCTCAATTAATTGCGATTTATCGGTATATTTTTCTAATAAAACAAGTTCGTATCCTGCTTTATCAGTAACCTCTTTAATTCCTGCAACAGCGGCAGGTGCAAAAGGTTTTTCGGTTGCTACTAATATTTTCATTTTTATTTATTTTTTATGTTTAAAGTTATTTGGTTTTAAGTTTAAAGTTATTTGGTTTCAAGTTTCAAGTTTAAAGTTATTTGGTTTCAAGTTTCAAGTTAAATATAATTATTTTACTTTTTTCAGGTTTTCAAGATAGTTAATTAATTTTGCAATTTGTTTTGAGAGTATAACACATTCCTCATATATTTTTGAAAAATCATTTTTGTTTATATAATTTAAACGCTCTAAAACAATAATTTGGCTTCTTACCTCACCTAAAGAACCTTTTGCAATTCTTAAAAACCTGATGAATTGGTTATTACTTCCATATTCATAGCCTTCTGCGATATTGTTTGAAACCGAACTTGCTGCTCTTCTAATTTGATCTTTAAGAGAATAATCTTTGCTTAAAGGTTCGTTAAAAGTTAGTTTGTAAATATAAACAGTTAAATCAATAGCTTTTTCCCAAATTTCTAAATCTTCAAACCTATTTATTTTACCCATAAACCAACCTTTAACCTGAAACCTTTAACCTGAAACCTTTAACTTGAAGCTTTCAAACCTTTTAACTATTATTAATTATTTTTTTGACTCAAATTCTTTCATTGCAGCAACTAATGCTTCAACACTTTCTTTTGGTAAAGCATTGTAAGTAGATGCTCTAAATCCGCCAACAGAACGGTGTCCTTTAATACCTATCATTCCTTTTTCTGTAGCAAATGCCATAAAATCTTGCTCAAGCTCCTTATACTCAGGGCTCATTACAAAGCAAATATTCATTATTGAACGGTCGTTAACATCGTTTATAGTCGGAACAAACATTTTGTTACGGTCAATTTCATCGTAAAGCAAATTAGCTTTTGCTACATTAATTTTGTTCATTGCATCAACACCACCTAATGCTTTTATCCATTTAAGTGTTTGTACACCTGTAAAAATTGGAACTACGGGCGGTGTGTTAAACATAGAATCTGCTTTTACGTGTGTGCGATAATCTAACATTGTAGGAATAGCACGTTCAACTCTGCCTAAAGCACTTTCTTTAACAATAACAAAGGTTACTCCTGATGGTGCAAAATTCTTTTGGGCTCCACCGTATATTAAATCATATTTTGATACATCAACAGGACGTGAAAAAATATCTGAACTCATATCAGCAATTAATGGAATTTTACAATCCATATCTTGCTTTATTTCTGTTCCGTAAATTGTATTGTTTGTTGTAATATGGAAATAATCTGCATCAGTAGGAACATTGTATCCTTTTGGGATATAATTATATAATGAGTCTTTCGATGATGCTACCTCAACAACTTCGCCAAAGAAATTTGCTTCTTTTTGTGCTTTGTTAGCCCAAGTACCTGTGTTTAGGTAAGCCGCTTTTTTATTCATAAAGTTATAAGGAACCATCATAAACTGAGAACTAGCTCCTCCGCCTAAAAATAATACTCTGTATCCATCAGGAATATCAAGTAATTCTTTAAATAAACGTTCGCCTTCTTCAGCAACAGCTACAAATTCTTTACTTCTATGAGAAATACTCATTAAAGAGATACCTGTATTTGCAAAATTATCTAATGCGTTTTTAGTTTCCTGAATTGCAGATTCCGGTAATACCGATGGTCCTGCATAAAAATTGTGTACTTTCATTATATATTATTTAAAGTTTTATAAATTAAACTATAGATAATTAACCTGTTACCACTATTTTACTATAATCAATAGCAATTAAATATCTTTTACAAATATATACAAAAGAAAATTATTATTGTATGATATTTTTTATGTTTTATGATATGGAAATATACGAACTATTTTAGAGTATCTTTGTAGCAATAAAAATATTATAATATGTCTTTTAAATCATTAGGATTATCTTCTCAGTTGTTAACTGTATTAAAAAATGAAGGATACTCAAAAGCCTATAAAATTCAGAAAAAAGCTATTCCTGCAATTATCGATAAAAATGATATTTTAGGAATTGCAAAAACAGGTTCGGGAAAAACAGCTAGTTATGTATTACCAATTATAATGAATATGCAGGGTCGTATTCCTTCCAAAAACAGGTATATTAACGTATTAATTACTGTTCCTACCAGAGAACTTGCTATTCAGGTAAACGAAACAATAAATATTTTTACATCAGGTTTAAAAAACAAAATAAAATCGTTGGCTGTTTATGGCGGAGTTTCAATAAATACACAAATGATTGCAATGCAGGGGGTTGAGATACTTGTTGCTACTCCCGGTAGGTTATTAGAATTAGTTGAATCTAATGCAATGAGTTTGTCAGAAGTTCAAACTGTAGTTATTGACGAGGCTGATAAAATGCTTAATTTAGGATTTAAAGATGAAATGGAAAAAATATTTTATTTATTACCTAAAAAACGTCAGAACTTACTATTTTCAGCTACACTTAGTAAAGATATTGATAGCTTTAAACAAGTTTTACTAAACAATCCTACAATAATAAATATTGAAGAAAAAGATGAGGTTTCTAATGTTGAACTAATTAATCAAATGGCGTATTTTGTTAATGAAGATAAAAAAGGTCCACTGTTACGTTATTTAATTAACAATGAAAATATGCAACAAGTTTTAGTTTTTGTTTCATCGATAAAACGAGCTGATAATGTTGCAAAAAAGTTAAGGAATAACGGTATAGATACTTGGGCTATTCATAGTAAAAAAAGTCAAGGAGCAAGAAATAATTTGCTTACCAAATTTAAGAATAAAAAACTTAGAGTTTTGGTTGCTACCGATTTAATTTCACGAGGTATTGATATAGAATTTTTACCTTATGTTATAAATTATGAATTGCCACGTTCGCCAAAAGATTATATTCATAGAATAGGAAGAACGGGAAGAGCTGAAAAGCCGGGCATTGCATTAAGTTTAATTACACCAAACGACAAACATCATTTTAAAGTTATTCAGAAAAAAATGGGTAAAGCTGTTACTATGATTGATAGCGATAATATAGACTTTTAGCAATAATTTACTCAAGTTTTGCACCTAATTTATTACGCTAATTTTCCGTAATCTTAATATCTTAAAAATCATATAAAATCTGTGTCCATTTTCATATAAATATTTGTGTAATTTGTGGTTAATATATTAAAAACTTGTCCTCTTTCGCCGGACAGGCGACTCCATTTTGCCTTGATGCAAAATAGAGGAAAAAATCAAGACCAAACAATACTGTACGATTTTTCATTCTTGGCTTATACGCTTCGACTGACGCCGTTCGCTCAACGCTCGTACTTAAGTTTTGTTTTTTATTTGGTTATTAATGCCGTAAATAATTAAAAAC
>CAMZKE010000101.1 GCA_947311115.1 uncultured Bacteroidales bacterium
AATAGTCCATTGTAAATGCTCTCAAATACATCAGAACTTCTTCATTTGTTTGCATCAGCCAATGTACTTTTTTTGGGAATATGATTTAATTGAAAATGTTTTGTTTTGCCTGATAAACCGAGCATTGCTCCAGAAACCTCCCGTAGAGAAGAACACTTTGCAAAAGAACTAAACAACATACTAACTATATGATCCTTTGTTGTAAATTTCTTCACATATCTGTCTGAATTATGTTTCTTTGTGCTATTGGAAATGATTTTATGGTCTATTAATTTAATCAGCTGTCCGAAAACCGATGTACCATAAAAATATGTAGTTTTGCTCATAGTATTTTAATTCTGTAGTGAAAATCAAAAATACTAAATTTTGAGAAAGGAAGATTTATGATTTATTTCTTCCTTCTCTTAATTTTTTATCGGACAACAGTGATTTTAATTAGTTTAGTATCGTATAACACAACTGCTATTATTGCAGTCATTAACCTTAACTAAAGTAAAAAATAAAAAAAAGATGAATAAGAACAACTTAATTTTAGTAGTATTATTTTTGTTAATTACAGTTTATATCAAAGCTCAAACACCACCAATTGTTTATGTTGCTGGAGACGGAACAGGAGATTTTAATTGTGATGGAACAAGCGACCAAGTAGAAATAAACCAAGCTTTAGATTATGTTGCTACCCATACAGATTTTACAACTGTATATCTAAAAGGAGCAAATACTTTTGAAATAGATGACCCTGTTCTTGTTTCAAGCAATACTATTTTTACAGGAGACAGTACTGCTACAATAAAACTAAAAGATAATGCTGCTTGGTGGACACAGAATAAACCATTAATTACACAAACCGGCAGACTTGGCTGGGACCGTTATGGAATAGATGGAGAAATAATATCTAACGTAGAAATTTATGGATTTAGAATTGATGGTGGTCTTTTTCAAGAAGAGCCAAGTGGAAGTGAATACAACACACTTATACATTTTACTTATCCGCACAATGTAAATATTCACGATATGTATTTTCAATATGGACAATGGGATGCAATCCGATTATCAAGTTTTGATAATACCACACATACAGATTGTCATATTTATAATAATAAAATATTTGCCTGCGGACACGATGCTGTTAGTTTTGTTGGTGTTAGATTTTTTGAAGTTTATGCTAATGAAATTTATAAAACAAGAACTAATAGTGGCATAAGAATTACCGAGTGCGATTCTGCTTATATTCATAATAATATTATTGGGAATTCTCTTTCTACATCGGCTTCAGGAAATGCGGGAATTCAGATACAAAACGAGGTTTACCCATTAAATTATACCGAAATTTAAGAAAATACAATTTATGGTAAAAGTGTAGGAATTACTGTTGGTGGCGAGGAAAATGTTACAGTTACTTATCCAACAGGTACTCGAAAAGATGTACATGTCCATCATAACAAAATTTATAAAACAAAATCTTTTGACTTAGGTGGTGGCACCATGCTTGAAAGTGGTATAGTTGTTAATGGATTTCAAAATACGATAATTGAAAATAATGTAATTGATGGTAGTGAAGTAGACGGTATTGTTTATAAAGGAGTTGCCGGCGGTGGAACAGGCTATCAAACAATAGTTAGAAATAATATAGTAATAAATAATGGTAACTATGGCATTAGTAACGAACAACCAAGTATTAACACATTTATATCAAACAATAATCTTGTTTACAATAATGCCGCAGGTAATTACAACAATGTTTCATCAACCGATGATATAAATACAGACCCAATGTTTGGAAGTGCTCACAGTACAATAAATCAGTGGCATCATATTGTAGCAAGTTATAATAATGCAACCGAAACCATGAAAATATTTATTGATGGTGTTGAGAAAAATAGCATTTCGTATCCCGGTTTGTTCGGAACACTTCCTGCAAACTTGTATAATTTTGATTTAGGTGCATATTATAATGGTAATTATATGTTTGATGGACGAGAAGATGAGTTAGCATTGTGGAATAGAGCATTAACAACAAGTGAAATAACTTTGCTTTATAATAATGGATCACCACAAGAGATTACAGGCACATTAACAAATGGAATGCAAGCCTATTTAAAAATGGATAACGACTGGACTGATGCAAGTGGAAATAATTTTGATGCTGTAGCAAACACTGCAACATTCACAACAGACGCAATAGCAGGTACGCATGCCGGATTGTTTAATGGTACAGATAGTTATGTTCAATATCCAACTATTCTATCTACAACAAATGGTTTTAGTATTTCTGTTTGGATTAATATTAATGCAATAAACGGAGATGTTCAGACTATCGTTAACAAAGGAAATGCAGCCGATTTAGATTTAATATGGTTGTATTTAAAAGGAGAAAGTGTTATTTTTCAATTAGGTAATGGTAGTGCAGTTGCCGATTTAGAAGCATATATAATAAATCCTGAAGATTTAGATTATCATGTTAAATCTGAATATGGTAGATGGAACGGTTCTGCCTGGATAAACGATGCGGTAACAAGCCCTTGTGTTGATGGAGGTTATTCAACATCAGATTTTGATAACGAACCCACACCTAATGGTGGAATAATTAATATTGGGGTATATGGTAACACAGCAGAAGCATCTAAAAGTGCACCTGCAACATATATTCAAGAAAGTATAAAAGATAATATTGTAGTTTATCCAAATCCTACAACCGGGATAATACAGTTTTCAAAGCAACTTGAAAATGAAATATATCAAATAACAAGCTTAACAGGAGTAACTGTTAAAAAAGGAATTATTAAAAATAAATCTATTGATTTAACAAACTTAACAACAGGAATATATTTTATAAAAATTACTGATAATAAAACAGGTGTTGTAAAAGTTACTAAAATTATAAAAGAATAATAATGTTAATTGATATGCTTCAATAATATTTGTTATAAAACTCATTAGAAACTTTTTTCTTGATAATTTAGACTAATTAAAAATAATCATTATATTTGCAATTAATTAATTGATTACTTTAGTAGTTAAACTATATAAATATGAAAAAATTAACAGCAGAATTTATAGGAACTTTTTGGTTAGTATTAGGAGGAGCAGGAAGTGCAGTTTTAGCAGCAGCTTATCCTGAGTTAGGAATTGGATTTGTAGGTGTATCTATTGCATTTGGACTTACCGTTTTAACAATGGTTTACGCTATCGGACATATATCTGGAGCTCATTTAAACCCGGCAGTTTCTGTTGGTTTATGGATTGGCGGTAGATTTAGTATAAAAGAATTACCCGGTTATGTACTTGCTCAAGTATTAGGTGGAATTGCCGGAGCCGGGGTATTATATTTAATAGCAAGCGGAAAAGCAGGTTTCGAATTGGGCAGTTTTGCATCAAATGGTTATGGCGAACACTCTCCTGGAGGTTATAGTATGCTTGCTGCATTAGTAACAGAAGTTGTTATGACATTTATGTTTCTCATTATTATTTTAGGTGCTACACACTCAAAAGCTCCAAAAGGATTTGCAGGTTTAGCAATAGGTCTTGGTTTAACTTTAATTCACTTAATTAGTATCCCGGTAACAAATACATCGGTAAACCCTGCTCGTAGTACAAGTCAGGCTATTTTTGCAGGTGGCTGGGCAATAGACCAACTTTGGTTGTTTTGGCTTGCACCTATTGTTGGTGCTGCTTTAGCAGGATTAGCTTATAAATTTATGTCACCTGAAGAAAATTAATTTCTCAAACAACAATATTTGTAAAATAAAAACTTCAATATGAATAAACTTAAACGAACTAGTTTTTTTCTCCTATTTATAGTAGGTTTAACAAGTAGTATTTACTCACAACAAGAAGCACTTACAACACAATATATGTTTAATGGCTTGAGTATAAATCCGGCAATGGCTGGCTCCGACGATAATCTGAGTGTAACCGGTATTATTCGTTCTCAATGGGTTGGGATTGATGGAGCCCCAAACACACAAGTTTTTAGTATTCATTCTCCTATGCGAAGTGATAATTATGCACTTGGTTTAAATGTAACTCACGATAAAATTGCAGTTACAGGTCGTACAACTATTGCTCCATCATATGCCTATCGTTTACACTTTAAAAACGGTGCAATTCTTTCTATGGGGTTACAAGCAAGTATTATGAATTACAATGCAGGATTAACCGACCTTAATCCAAAAGATGGAACAGACGATGTATTTACTACAGATGTTAATACTTGGTTGTTAAATTTTGGATTTGGGGCATTCTATTATACTAACAAATATTATATTGGAATTTCTGCTCCAATGTTGCTCAATAGCAATTATAGTAGTTCCGGTGACAAAATTTCTGAAGCCAAACTTACCAGACATTATTATTTAACAGCAGGCTATGTTTTCGATTTAGATAAAAACTATCATTTAAAACCCAGTTTATTAGTTAGATATTCTGAAGGCACATACCTTACTGCTGATTTTAATCTAAATTTATATTACAAAAGATATTTTGGTGTTGGAGTTTCGTATAGAACAAACGAAAGTATTTCCGGTTTATTCGAATTATTCATTAACAGCCAATTTATGATTGGTTATGCTTACGATTATATTCTTTCCGACATTCAAATGGCAACAACAGGTAGTCACGAAATTATGATAAATTATATTTTCCCATATAACGAAAAACGTGTAGTAACACCTCGTTATTTCTAGAATATATCGTTAAACAAAAAAAGACTTAAATTTTTAATAATGAAAAGAACATTACAAATAATATTTCTTTTATTTATATCACTGAATATTTTTGCACAGAATACAGATAAAGAAATAACATTAGGAGAAAAATATTATAATAAATTTTCATATTATATTGCCATAAATCATTTTGAAAAGGCATACCAAAAGGATAGTACAAACACTCATGTAATACTACGATTAGCACAATGTAATTACAAAATGCGTGATTTTAAATCTGCACAAATTTGGGGAAGAAAATATGTCGATTTAGTTCAAGAGAATGGAAAAGCATCACTTATATATTATTATGTTGAAATATTAGCCGCTAACAGAAAATACGATGAAGCAGCATACTGGTATGGAAAATACATGCAACGTCAAGATGTTGATACATTCGAGATAAATAGAATGAAAGGTTTTTTACATATCCAATCATTTAAAGACAATTCAAAATCATACAGAATAAGTCCTGTTTCTTTCAACTCAGAAAAATCTGATTTTGCTGTATCATATTTTGGCGATAGTCTTGTGTTTGTATCAGGGCGTAGACCTAGTATAGATGTAAAGAAAGTTTTTAAGAACGATGAAATCGATTATTTAAACTTATATATAGTTAAGAAAACAGGAGAAAACGAGTATTCTGAGCCAAAAAAATTCAGTGGAAAGCTTAAAACCCGATTTCACGAAGGACCTATTGCTTTTTACGACACAACAAAAATTATTTTTTCTCAATCAGGATTAAAAGGAAGGCATTGGTTTGGCGACAGAATGAAACGAAGCCAAAATGGTACCTTAAACCAAGAATTATATATGGCCGATTATATCGATGGAAAAATCAAAAACATAACAGAATTTCCGTATAATAATCCGGAGTTTACAAATGCACATCCCACTGTTTCTGACGATGGACAAAAACTTATTTTTTCGTCAAATCGTCTTGACGGACAAGGACAAAGCGATTTGTATATTTGTTATAAATCTGGCAATACATGGGCTCCCCCCATTAATTTAGGCGACAAAATTAACACAAAAGGGAGCGAACTATTCCCGAAATTAGTAGGAAACGTATTATATTTCACCTCAGACGGTCATCAAGGAGTTGGAGGCTTAGATGTTTTTAAAACCGTATTAGTTAACGACAAACCAACAGAAATAATCAACCTTGGTTATCCTATAAATTCTAGTAACGATGACTTTGCTTTTAATTCTCTAGATGGTTATACAGGTTATTTTGCATCAAACAGAGGTGATGAAGATAACGATGATATTTATTACTTCGAATATCATAAACCAATACCTCCTCATGTTTCTGTTGCTGCAATTGACAGTTCTACAGGCGAATACATTATTAACCCTGATATTTTCTTGGTTTCAAAAGATAGTTTAGAATTAAATATTTTACCACTTCGTGTAATTGGCGATAGTATTTATGATTTTATTGTTGATAGTACTCTAAATTATGATATTACAGCACAAAAACCAGGGTATTTAACAGCGCATGATACAAGAAATCTTAAAGACACCAACTTTTGGGTAATTCCTTTAACTAAAATTATTCCGGGGCAGACCATTAAATTACGTAATATATATTACGATTTCGATAAAGCCACTTTACGTGATAGTTCAAAAATAGAATTAAACTTATTGATAAAATGGATGAAAGAAAACCCAACGGTAAAAATAAAACTTATATCACATACCGATAGTAGAGGTAAGGATGCTTATAACTTAAAATTATCAGATAGACGTTCTAAATCCGTTATGAAATATTTAACTGAAAGTGGAATTTCGGAAGATAGATTACAAACCGAAGGAAAAGGTGAAACAGAACCTATATATTCATGTCCAAATCCAAAAGATTGCACTAAAGAACAGCATCAAGCCAATAGACGAACTGAATTTGAGGTTTTGGAGTATGATGAGCAGGGAGAATAGTGATAACCAAATAAAGAAAAATAAGAAATATGAAAATAAAAATATTTATACTACTGCTAACAATTTCAATAACAAGTGTTTTTTCACAATCAGCAGATTTTACTACAAGTTTAACAAACAATGAAAATTGCGGAGGAACTATTGTTACTTTTACAATTAATGACACAACAGGATTAACCGACTACAAATGGGAGTTTGGCAATGGCGAACCCGATGCAATTGGTACAATAGATGCAGGAAACGATGGAACAGCCTCGACATCTTATGTTAGTGCAGGCGATTTCACCGTTCAATTAACAGTAAATGGTAATATCTCTACAGTTCAGCAAATTACAATACATGCTCTTCCTACTCCGGATTTTCAAATACTTAATGGAACAGAAGAAGAATGTATAAATGCTACTGCCGATGTAGAATTTCAATATATCGACAATGTGCCTCAATATGGAGCAAATATAGTTGAATGGTCGTGGAATTTTGGTGATGGTACCGGAGCTCATACACAAACCGGTGGAGGAGATGTTACCTACACTTATTCTTTATACGGAGATTATACTGTTCTTTTAGATGTTACCGATGCCAATGGTTGTACATCTAATACTTTTAAAACAAATATTGTAAAATTACACTCAACACCTAAGGCAGATTTTTCTATCAACAAACCTACCGATTGTAGTTTGCCGATTACTGTAGATTTTACTGATAATTCTGTCGATGAGCAGTCTAGCATTATCAGTTATGAGTGGACTTTTACTGATATTACTTCGGGTGTAGATATTGGTTCAAGTACAGAACAAAATCCAAGTTTTACTTTTGTCAACGAAGGCGATTATTACGCAACACTTAAGGTAACAACTAATGCCGGTTGTACCGATGAAATGACACAAACCTTAAATTTCAAAGCAAATACAACTTCGTTTACTCCTAATACAGAGCAACATATTTGTGCAGGGCATTCGGTAAGTTTTACAAATACTTCCGTTGATGGAAATGGAACACCAACTTCTTTTTATTGGGATTTTGGCGATGGAGAAACAAGTACTGACGAAAACCCAACTCATACCTATAATTCAGCTGCAGGAAGTCCATATACCGTAACATTGCAAGTAACTTTTAGTAATGGTTGTATAGGAACCTCTGTAGCTACTGATTTGGTTCAAATTACTTCTATTGATGGTTTAGCCATAACGGTTGATAAAAACCAAAGTTGTATGAATTATACTGTTAATGCAACAGCTGGTACTGGTGCAATTCTTTATCAATGGGATTTCGAATATAATGACACAACTCCATCTTTCGATAAATCAGGTATTAGTAATCAAGCCTCATATAATTACACCGATGAAGGAACCTATCGCATTTTTTTAAGAGCAACAAATACTAATGGTTGTTTTGCAGATACAATTTACGATAGCATTTCAGTGGAATATCCTAAAGCAGATTTTATAGTTACTAATGGGCAATATGGTTGTATGTTAGTTAGTGCCGATTTCGATGCATCTTCTTCTAGCAATCAATATCCTATAGGTCAGAATGCAATTACGGATTATGCATGGGATTTTCAAAATAATAATGTTATTGATCAAACAGGAAGTTCAGCAACAGTAAGCCATTTTTATTCACAATATGGTAGTTTCGATGTTAAATTAATTATAACAACCGAAACGGGTTGTTCCGATACTATTGTTAAAACTAATTCTGTAGAAAGAGGTTTACCTCCAGTTGCAGATTTTACGTTCAATCAGAGCGATTTATGTATTAATACACCTGTTCATTTTACCAATACCTCACATCCAAATATATTGTTTCCAACGGCACAAATAGATAGTATTATTTGGAACTTTGGAGACGGAACCATTATAACAGGAAACCCATTGATAGACCCTAGTTTAAATACACCAACTCATATTTATACAGACGATACACAAGACGATGCTATTCCGTATACCGTAACATTAACTGTATTTAATTACGGTTGTAATTCAGCAACTCATACCGAGCAATTAGACATTGATTATCCTGTAGCAAGATTTACCCCAAGTCAAGTCGCAGATTGTACGGGTGGAGGAGAAATTATTTCTCTCGACGCTTATAATGGAGATCTTTTAAGTGAGGGCGTAGACGAATTTAGATGGGATTTTGGTGACGGAACATTTTATCCAGGACCAACAGCAAACGAATATCAAACAGGAAACGACCCTACAACAAATATTGTTTATTCATCGGTAGGTCATTATCCTATAACTTTATATGTAAAAAATAGCAATTCAAATTGTAGTGATAGCGAAACACACGAAATAATTGTAGAACAAGGCTATGTTAATTTTGCTACTACTGATACTATAATATGCAGAGATGTAGATGAAGTTCATTTTACAAATCTTTCGGTTTCTTCTGAGCCGGGAATAGAATATACTTGGGATTTCGGTGCAGATGCTAATCCTGCAACTTATACAGGCTCTACACCTCCTGCGGTAACATATTCAACTAATGGAGAAAAAACAATTACACTTACAAGTAACGACCCTAATACCTCTTGTGGAAATGTAAAAACAAAAACAAATTATATCTCTGTTCGTGGACCTCAAGCCGATTTCGATTGGACAAGCCAAAATGCCGATGATAATATTGCCTGTTTAAGTCCGGGAGAAGATATTAGTTTTACAAGTACAAGCTCAACACATCCTAATGCAAATACAAATATTAGTTTCGAGTGGGTTTTTGGGTTGGGAGCTAATCCTAGTACAGCAACAAGAACCAACGAAAATCCAATAGATGTTTCATACTCATCTGTAGGTAAGAAAACAATTACATTAAAAGTAACTGATAATTTGGGTTGTATTGATGAATATACACATCAAGATGCAATTACTGTGCCTGATGTTAAATCCGATTTTATTATTGATGCCAATGTTTATTGTACCACTCACGATATTACTTTTACAGATAATTCTGATGATGCAACAAATTATAATTTAACGGATTGGCAGTGGAATTTTGGTGCTGATGCAACACCAGCAACATTTTCAGGACAAACACCTCCGCAAGTTGTTTATTCAACAAAAGGAACTAAAACCGTAAATTTAGTAGTTACTAATGAAAAAGGCTGTAACAACACTTATACAAAAGATTTTCAGATGTATCAAGCCAACGCTTCGTTTACAAATATTATCGATGCAGGTTGTGCTCCTGCCGATGTTCAATTTACAAATACATCGGAAGATATTACCAGTTGGGAATGGGATTTTGGAGACCCTTTAAGCCCTTCTCAATCTGTAGAAAACCCTTCAAACATATACATATATCCCGGAGAATATGATGTTACTCTTATTACTACATCAATAGGTGGTTGTAAAGATACAATAGTAAAATCGGCAGATGTATTAGTCGATGGCTCGTATTACGATAGTTTATCTTATGTAATAGACCAACCTTGTTTATTCTCACCTGCAAATCCGGAAGTTACTTTTACCATATATGGTTTAACCGATACTAAATATGTAGTTTTCGATTTTGGTGATGGTTCACCAGCATATAATTATACTGTTCCGGATATTCTAAATCCTCCTGCAACATTAGATATAACTCATACATACGATCATATTGGAACTTTTTTACCAAAATTAACTCTACAAGATGACCCAACTATTGCAGGTGCTTGTGGACAGTTTATTTATACCCCATCTGTTTCTCCAATCGTAATTAGTAAAAAACCTACTGCTCAATTTTCAGATAACTCATTATTAGATGAAGTTTGCTCTGGTTCGCAAGTAGATTTTACCGATGAAAGTATAAATAACGACCCTGCATTTCCAATTAATACTTGGGCTTGGGAATTTGGCGATACAGGAAGTTCTACCTCATCTAATCAAAATCCAAGTTTTACATATACCGATGCCGATATAGGAAATGTAGATGTAAAATTAACCGTAACTAATGCAATGGGCTGTTTTGACGATTTTACAAAGAGTTTGACAATTGTTCCGGGATTAGAAGATTTAACAGTAGCAACTAACGATACAGTATGTGCAGGAATTACAGTAACTTTAGATGCTGAACAACCTACAGGTGGCGATGGAACTTATGTTTACTTATGGAAACAATCAATAGATGGTGGTTCATCGTGGCAAGCTGCCGATGGAATAAACGACCAAGAAGACTATATTACACCATCTGTTATTCCAACTTCGCATGTAACGATTTATTATAAGAGAAAAGTAAGTTCGGCAACTTGTAATTTATACACGCCCGAATTCTCGTTAACTATAGACCCAAGTGCAATAGGTGGTACAATATTGCCAAATCCTGTTACAGAATGCTTCGGCGATAATCATAATACACTAACAGTTAACGGTTCGTTATCTCAAGTTGTAGAATGGCAATCAGATGTAAATGCAGATTTTTCTACTTATACAACTATTCCAAATACTACAACAAGTTTAACTTATGATAACCTTACAGAAACTACTTACTATCGTGTTTTAGTGGTTTCGGGTGTTTGTCCAACGGTATTTTCCGATACTGCTATTGTAAACGTAAAACCTGAAATTACCGGTAACAGAATTTCGCCAAACGACACTTTAGTATGTGCAATGCAAGACCCTGGCGTTATTTCAGCAACAGCACCCCAAGGTGGAACAGGTAGTTTTACTTACCAATGGCAACAATCTGCCGATAATATTAATTTTGTTGATATTGTAGGTGAAACAAACGAAACATACAGCCCTGGTGGATTAATGGAAACACTCTATTATCGTAGAGCAGTTACTTCCGATGGTGCTTGTACTGTTTTTTCAGATACATCTGCCATTAATGTAATACCTCAACCCGATACTACTTTAAATGTTTCAGACCCATTTGTTTGTGCAGAGGATTATTCATCTACACCAAATACAAATATTGTAATTTCTAATTCAGAAATTGATGTAGAATATCAAGCATTTTTAGTATCTGACGATAGTCCGCAAAGTGGATTAATTGCCGGTACAGGTAGCGATATAGATATTTCAGTTGTAACACCAATTACTACAACCGATTATTATATTGTAGCCAGACCTACAACACCAAACGATGCCGGAGATTATTGTCCGGTAGTATTAGCCGACCATTCTACAATAACTATTGTTCCTATTCCTAGCGATGCTTTGGCTGTTTCTGACCCAACAATTTGCGAAGGTCAAGATGCAGTTATTACAGTTTCTGCAAGTGAAATTGATGTTAAATACGAATTAAAGTTAGCAGGAACTATTATTGCAAGTGCCCAAGGCGATGGAAACGATATTGATTTTGTGGTATCTCCCGGACCTTCAAACACAACAACTTACGAAGTTTGGGCAACATCATCATTAAATGCCGGGGCTTGTAGTCCGGTATTGATGGTTGACCCTGCTATTATTACTGTTATTCCGTTACCGGATAATAGTTTAACCGTATCTGACCCTCAAGTTTGTGGCGAAGATGTTAATTTTAATATTACTGTAAGCAATACTGCCGACACGGTTGATTATATGCTTATCCCACAAGGAGGAACAGTATTAAATACTTTAACAGGAACCGGTGCAGACTTAACTTTTACAGTTCCTACGCCACCAACCGCAAGTGTTTACGAAATTTGGGCAAAACCTCATAATGTATCTGATTATGGTGTTTGCGATAGCATAAAACTTTCTGATGTAGCAAATGTAACTTATGCTCCAATACCGGATATTACCCTTTCTGTTAGTAACGATATTATTTGTAATGGTGATAATGCAGAAATAACAATATCAGTAAGCGAAAATAATGTTGAATATACATTAACGCCAAGTGGAAATACTGTATTAGGTAATGGTGCCGATGTTAGTTTCCCTTTGGTTTCGCCTGCAGTTACAACAACTTATACTATAACTGCAAAATCAACAATTATATCTTCATGTTCTGATGTTACTTTAACGAATAATTCAACGGTAACAGTAATACCTACACCTATAAATTTAACAATTACAACTAGTCCCGACCCTGCAAATATTTGTAGTGGCGACAATTTTACTATTACTGTAGAAAATACAGAAAATAATGTTAAGTACATTCTTAAAGCAGGTTCAACTGCAACAGGAGATGAATTTATTGGTGATGGAACAAATCAAACTTTTACTGTTAATCCAATTTCCGACACAACATATTCTGTTTGGGCTATTCCTACAGATTTAGATGCTGATGGAAACGAATGTTCTTCTGTGCAAATAGGAGCAGATATTCCTGTATATGTTGATGGACCTATAACAATAGATATTCAACCAATAGACGCACAGGTTTGCTCCGGTGCTACGGCTATTTTGGGTGTAACTGCAAGCAATGCCAGTGGCGACCCAATTACGTATCAATGGCAAGAGGATAGTGGTTCTGGTTTTGTAGATATGCCCGGCGAAACAAGTGCAACTGTATCTGTTGCATCTCCAAACTCTAGTTCGTTTAGAGTAATTGTAGGTTCTACTTATTGTAATTCTGTTACTTCAAATTCAGTTACAGTCAATTCTTCATCAACACCAGTTACCGACCAACTTACGCTAACAATAGATGATGTTTGTTTAGGGAATGATGTGCAAGTTGCTTATCAATCAAATTTATCAACCAATGAGTATTATCGAATATATTTCAATATTACAGGAACAAATCCTATTGCTGATACTTCGGTAGTAACATTATTAACTAATGGAAGTGGAACATTTTATATGCCTGCTGATAGTTTCACAAATGTTGGAGCAAATGCATTAATTATAACTGCTATTGATTATGCTTATGGTCAAGGCTGCGAAAGTTCCGGCTTAGCAGTAACCGATTTATTTACAATAGAAGCATTACCTGATACAATAAATTTAGGCTTAAGTTCAAATAATATTTGTTTAGGTTCCGATGCAGAAATAAATCTTAGTGGAAATCTATCAGATGGAGTTTATAATATTGTTTACGACTTGTTAGGAGCAAATAACACTACAGCTTCTACAGGGCAAATTTCAATATCTTCCGGAGTAGGAACTTTTAATGTGCCAAATTCGGAACTTATAAACGCAGGAACAACTCAATTTGTTTTAACTCAAATAAGCAATACTTGGGGATTAAATTGTCCTATTTCTGCTTTAACATATCAAACTCAGTTTGATGTAGAGCCTATGCCCGATGTAACTAATTTGGCTGTAAGTATTCCAAATATTTGTACCGGAGATTCTGCTATTGCAAATATTACCGGTAATTTAATCGATGGCGATTATCAAATACTATATAATTTATCAGGAGCTAATGCATCGTCAAATATAGTAAATGTTACTTTGGCTAACGGCGACGGAACAGCAAGTTTTGTAATTCCGGAAACACAAGTACAGTATGCAGGTACAACTCAGTTCGAACTTACAGATATAAGTTTTGTAAACGGACAGGCTTGTGCAGTATCAGGTTTATCGGTTCAAACCGATTTCGATGTAGAGCAAACTCCATATATTAACGGAATGGCAATATACGCTCCAAATATTTGTGAAGAAGAAAATGCAATAGTTTACTTTACAAGTAATTTGCCCGATGGCAATTATTTGGTTCACTATAAAGTTGTAGGCGATGTGCCAACTTACGAACAAGATATTACGCTTAGTTTAAACTCAGGTAATGGTAATTCAAGTTTTACTATCGATGCGGCTAATTTACCTGTTTCAGGTTTTAATACCATAAGTTTAACTTCAATAGAAAATACATTTGGCAACCAATGTCAAGTGCCATTAAGTGTAAATTGTCCTTTAACAATAGAACCATTGCCTGATACAACAATGTTTGCAATGCAAGTAGATACCATTTGTCCAAATACCGATGCTCGTGTATATATTACAGGAAATATGATTGATGGACATTATTTATTATCTTACGATTTATCTGGAGCAAATTCGGCAACAGGAATTCCTGTTTATGTTCATTTTGTAAATGGCGATGGAACAGCAGAGTTTAGTATACCGGGAACGGAATTAGCAAACGAAGGTTTAACTACTATCACACTTAAAACTGCAAATTTCTTTACCGGACAGCAATGCGGTATCAATAATATTAATATAGATGCCAATTTTATGGTTGAAAGCATACCTGATATCAATACTTTAACTCTAAATTCAAATAATATTTGTGTTGGAAATTCTAATACTATAGATATTATAAGTACACTTGCCGATGGCGATTATGTTATTACCTATAATGTAGAAAATTCTAATTATCATACAGGTTTAATCGACACTATAAATATCGTATCAGGAGCATCTAATTTTGTTGTTGATGCTATTAATTTAGATGTAGAAGGACCAACAACGGTAGTTTTAACCGATATTATTTCGGCAACAGGACAGCAATGCGATGCCCCAATAACTACTGCTATAAGTACAAGTTTCGATGTTGAACCGCTTCCTTTAATTCAAGGTGCTAATTTTATTGCCTTAGATGCTTGTCAAGGAGATGATGTTGAAGTGTACGGAACATCTAATTTAATTGATGGGGAGTATATGATTTACTATCATATCACAGGTGTAAACACATGGCCAAGCGATAGTGCTATTATTGATATTATTACCGGAGACGGTAATGTTCAATATACTATTCCGGCAGCAAGTGTGCCAAACTTTGGAGCATCTACAATTTGGATTGATGGCATACGTTTTAACTCAGGAGAGAGTTGTTATATTGCCGATAATTACCAATCTAACTTTACTATTGCAAAAGTTCCGGAAGTTACTAACCTTGTGGCTGTTGCCGATACCGTTTGTTTAGGCTCGTATATTACAGTAGATTTAATATCGAATTTAGACGATGGAACTTATATATTTACAACAGATATTACAGGAGTAAATCCTAATGCAAATGTGGAATTTGAAGCAGATATAGCAGCAGGGACAGGTCAATTTATAATTCCTGAAAATCTATTGTTAAATGTAGGCGATAATATTATTACTATAAAGAATATTAAAAATAAAGATGGTGCGCAATGTGCTTCTAATGTGTATAATACATTTAGTAATTTTAAAATAGAAGATATTCCACACATTAATAATTTCGATTTCGTTGTCAATAATGTTTGTTTAACATTCGATGCTCAAGTATCAATAGTTAGCGAATTAGAAGATGGAGATTATACACTAACTTACGACCTTACAGGGTCAAATACAGCTACCGACCAAACTATAGATGTAAATATAGTTTCGGGTAATGCTACATTTAGTATCCCTACCTCGCTATTGCCAACTGTAGGAGCAACTGATTGTATTATTACAAATGTTAAAAATAAATTAGGTTTAACTTGTGATGTAGATATGTTCAAATCGGCAAGTTTTATTGTTATTCCTGATCCGGGAAGTACAAGTGTTAGTATTACAGCAGAAGATATTTGTTTAACAAACGATGCTTTGGTTGAAATAACAAGTATTTTCCCTGATGGCGATGTTGACATAACATACGATTTAACAGGAATTAACGATACTACTAACTTACATGCAACTGCTACATTTACAGGTGGTGCAGGAATCGGTGCATTTGTAATACCTGATACAGTTTTAAAAGTTGGTGGTGTTCAGAATATAGTAATAACAGGTATCGATTTTATAGGTGCAACTTGTTCTTCAACAGGATTAAATATAAGTACCGATTTTATAATTGAAGGAGATATTGAAATTACTCAACAACCAATTGCCGACACAAAATGTGAAGGGCAGCCTGTTAGTTTCGAAATTTCAGCTAAAAATAATGGCGGAGGAAACTTTTATTACTTATGGTACGAGTTCGATGGTACAGATACAATAGCATTAAATAATCAAGGCGTATTCTCAGGAACTACAACATCTAAACTGTTAATTTCGGATAATACAGGTTTGGAAAACACCATGTATAAGTGTGTAATATACACCGACCATTGTCCTATAATAGTAAGTGATAGTGTTAAACTAGAAATTCTAACCGGTTCTGATTGTGGCGATGGTTTAGAAAATATTCCTGATGCAATAAGTCCAAACGGTGATGGCACTAATGATACTTGGGTTATTGATGGTATAGATAATTATCCGGACAATCATATAAAAATATACTCTCGTTGGGGTAATCTTGTTTTTGAAACTACCGGTTACACCAATACCGGTAATAATTTTAACGGAACAGGAAATACCGGAGCAGGTGCAGGTAAAGATGTTGCAGATGGTACTTATTTCTACTTTATAGATTTAGGTGATGGACAAAAAATAATTCAAGGATATATTGTGATAAACAGATAATTAACATTAACTTAATATTGAAGTATGTAAATACCTAAATATTAAATGTAGCTTTGTAATATCAATTAATTTAATAGTATGAAAAAAATAATTTTTAGTTTCTTAATTATGTATATGGGTTTAAATATAGTAAAAGCCCAAGATACTTTAGTATCAACAAATAACACTTTAATATTTGGCGAAATTAAAGATATGGATAAAGGGGTAATTACAATTGAAACCGATTTTAGTGATAGCGACTTTAAAATTTCGTGGTTAAAAGTAAAAGAGATTAAATCGCAAAGAAGTTATAGGTTTATAACAAGTGATGGATCTCATTATTTTGGTACCATTACTACGCAAGGCGATAAATTAGTTATAAATGATGAAAAAGAAGGAAATATTGAAATAACTAAAGAGCAATTAGTTTATATTAAACAAGTTGATAAAGGAAAATTTCTTGATGTATTAAACTTGTCAATGGATATTGGTTATTCTTTTACAAATGCTAAAAATCTTGAACAAATAAACGGAGAAATTAATGCCGATTACTATACAACATATTGGGGAGTAAAAGGATATTTTAACACAGTACGAAGCAATCAAACTGATGCATCGGCAATTATTAGAAATAATGGAGGTTTTGGTGTAAAAGGATTTGCTAAATATGGTATTTACGCATCGTTAGATGCCGATTTTTTTAGCAATACAGAACAAAAAATGGAGTTAAGAAGTAATTACAGTGCTTCGGTAGGTAAATATTTTATACGAACAAACCGAATATATTTTAATTCATCTGTCGGTGTTGCATATTTAATTGAAAACTACAGTGATACATTGCCCGATAATAAAAACTACGAGGGTAAAATTAGTATTGAATACAATATGTTTGATATTGGAGATTTAAACTTGTTTTCTAAAGTTGATTTATTTCCAAGTATAACAGAAAAAGGTAGATTAAGAACACTTTTTACATTTAATGTAAAATATGATTTGCCACGAGATTTTTATATTAAAGCAGGGCTAAATTATAACTACGATACCAAACCTGCAGCAGGTATAGACCCTAACGATTATGTTTACACATTTGGTATTGGATGGGAATTATAACTTATAATAATTAATACAATAACTAAAAATGAAGAAATTAGCAGTCTTGTCAATAATTTTGACAATAATTATTAGCAGTGTTTTTGCACAAACAACTATTAAACAAATTAAAGACAGAGGGTATCTTTTAGTAGGAACCTCTGGAAATCAACTACCATATACCTATAAACAAGAAGATGGTACTTTTGTTGGAGTTGATATAGAACTTGCTAAAGAATTAGCAAAAGAGATGGGTGTTGAAGCAAAATTTGTACAAATAGAAATACCATATTTAATTGATTCTTTAAAAGCCGGTAATATAGATGTAATACTTTCAGGTTTTTCAATAACAAGCGAAAGAAATTTAGAAGTAATGTTTACAGATTATTACTTTGAAACAGGCAAAGCAATTTTTTCAAATAATTCTCATTTACTGTCAGGGAAAACAAAAAATATAAATAAAAGCGATGTAAAATTATTAGCTTTAAAAAACTCATCAAGTATAGATTTTATTAAAAAACATTATCCTAATGCAACAATTGTTGAAGGTACAGGTAAAGATGATTGTGTAGAAAAATTAAAGACAAATCAAGCCGATGCTTTTATTGGAGATATAGAAATCTGCGATTATTATGCGTATGATGGAAGATTTAAAAACTTTGACAGAAAAATACTTGAAGAAACACAGAGTAGCGATCACGAATTTATTGCTATTGCCGTTTCACCAAACGATATATTATTTTTCAACTTTGTAAATAACTTTATTAAAGAACAAAAAAGTAAAAATGGTGATAATGATAATGAAATAGAGCAGAATTGGGAAAGATATTACGATTATGAATAAAAAATATATACTTTTCCCTTTCTTAGTTTTGATACTTCTTAGTTTTACTCAATCGCAAGTAAAAAAAATATCTGTAAATAATTACAAGGAACTTATTAGTAAATTAGATGAGTATAAACTCGATTTAAATCAAGTAAGAAAAACAAAACAGCTAGCTAATTTAAGGATTGTAAATATTCATAAAAGCATAAAAGATTTATCAGTAAAAGATAAAAAGAGAGCATTTATTTCTGCTATTTTGCTTGCTGCAGTATCTGTAAATAATGATATTTTAGAAAACAGAAAAAAGATAAAAGCAATCATTAAAATTGACAAAGAAAATCGCACCGAAGAACAAAATAAGTATATTGAGCGTATGAAAGCCGAAACAAAAATATACAAAGCAACCAAAGAAGATGCAATGTGGTATTACGATGTTATTCCTCCATCATTAGTTATTTCTCAAGCCATTTTAGAATCTGCTTGGGGAACATCACGCTTTGCAATAGAAGGCAATAGTTTGTTTGGCGAACATATGCCAAAATCGGCAAAAGGTAAATATATTCAAGCAAAAGGAGCCGATATTAGACTTAGAGCTTTCCCGTCTATAGAAGAAGCAGTAAGGGGATATGTGTACAATCTTAACAGAAACAATGCCTATAAAGGTTTGCGAGACCAAAGATTAATTATGCGAGAAGACGATAAACCTAGCGACAGTAAAAAATTAGCTAACACCCAAGACCATTATTCTGAAATAGGACACGAATATACAAAAAGAATTATAACAGTCATGGAGCAAAATAACTTGAAAGATTTCGATGATTGTAATTTTATAAATGATGAACAAATATCAATAATAATTAATTAAAATTTAATAACAATGAATAGAATTAAAACAATGATTGTTGCAATAGCTATTATGCTATTTGCAAGTAGTACAACAGATGCTTGTACAGGAATAATGATTAAAACTAAGGATGGAAAAACCGTTCATGGTAGAACATTAGAATTTGGAATAGAAGTTTCCACTTCTATAATTGCAGTGCCAAAAGGCTACCAATTTATTGGTAAAACCGATAATGGTGCAGGTATGAAATACGAAACAAAGTATGCTATGACAGGTTTAATAACCTTTTCGGAAATAAATATTGCCGATGGAATGAATACAGCAGGTTTATCTTGTGGAGCATTTTATTTTCCAACAATGGCAAAATATGCAGAATTAACTAAGGAAAATCAAAGTAAAGCATTGTCTCCAACCGATTTTAACAACTGGGTATTAGCACAGTTTGCTACAGTTGACGAAGTAAGAAAAGCTATTGAAAACGAAGAAGTTGTAATTGTACCTACTGTTCTTGATGGTTGGGGAGCCGCAGCACCACCATTTCATTATGTGGTTTACGATAAAAGTGGAAAAAGTATTGTAATTGAGCCTATTGATGGAAAATTAGTAGTTTATGATAATCCTATTGGAGTAATGACAAACTCTCCAAGTTTCGATTGGCACATGACAAATTTAAGAAATTACACAAATTTAAAAGCAGAGAATGTAAACTCAATGACAATTAATGGTGTTACATTTAAACAATTAGGTCAAGGTTCTGGAATGAACGGAATACCTGGTGATTTTACCCCACCATCTCGTTTTGTAAGAGCTACTGCTTTTTCGGTAACTGCCATACCTACAAATACAACTTACGAGGCTATTGGCGATGTATTTCATATTCTTAATAATTTCGATATCCCTAAAGGCTTTTCCAGAGAAGTTGTTGATGGTACTATTTATGCCGATTATACACAACTTACTTGCGCCAGAGATCCTCAAGAATTAAAATATTACTACAAAACATATAAAAATCAAGACATTAAAATGTTTGATTTAAAAGAGTTTGATGCCAATTCAAAAGATATTTTAATACTTAATACTGATTCTGATAAACAAGAGGTTGAAAATGTAAATTCTAAATTGAAACCTATTAAATAATGAATGTTAAGCATAAAACATATTGGCTTACATTAATATTATTTGTAATAATAAATCCACTGTATTCTCAAGAGAATACAGTGGATAATTGGGATAATGAGTTGTGGATGGGCACACGCTTTTCTTGGGGACAAAAAAAGCTTAAATATACCGGCGAATTTCAATCTCGAGTTAACCAAAACTATACCCAACTCGAAAACTGGTATTTAGAGGGCTCTATTCACTTTTTAGCCAATAAATACATTGAAATAGTTGCTGATGCAAGAAACTCAGTTTCTCCAAGTGGTAATTCATTTAGACCCGGAATAGCTGCTATCGGAAAAATAGGCTTTAATAAATTCTTTATTATCAATCAACTAAAGTTGCAATCGGATAATACATTTACTCCAAAAACCAGCTATGCTCTACGAGAAGTTATGTATTTAAACTATGCTATAAATACTAAATGGACACCATATATTGGAGGTGGTGTATTTTTTAGAGATAGCGATAATTTTAAGGGATTACAGGTTATTAGAGCAGGTGTAGGTGTTTATTATAATTACAATCCGCTTCATAGTTTAAGTTTTAACTACTTTGTGGGACAAAGAAATTTAGGCTCTTATAAAACTTTATCAGGAATATTATTAGTGCAATTAACCATTAAATTTAGTAATGATTATATCTATATGCCGGCTAGGTATATAAATTTTTAAATTAAACTGTTATTATGAAAATAACTTTCACTAGTTTACTATTATTATTAACTATAACAGCTGTTTTTGCTCAATCAAAAGATAGTATAAATACTAATAATACACCACAAAAAGGGGACATATTTTTTTCTCCATTGCCTGTAATTGCAGTTAATCCTACTTTTGGAGTTATGTATGGATTAGCGGCATCAACAAGTATGTTTATGGGAGACCCAAGCAATACAAGAATGTCAACATCATTGGGAACATTTACCTACTCTACCAAAAAGCAATTAATGTTTACTTTTAAAACTAATGTCTATTTATCGCAAGATAATTGGATTTTATTGGGAGATTGGAGGGTGTTTAATACTTCACAACCTACTTATGGTCTGGGTACAGGACCTCAATCAACAAAAAATGCAGGAACAGGTTATGAATATCAAGATGGCATGTTTTCCGAACCAATTCCTGATGCACAATTAATGAAATTCAAATATATTCGTTTTCACGAAACAGCATTAAAAAAAATGCGTGAGAATTTATATGTAGGTATTGGCTATCACCTGGATTATCATTACGATATATCTGAAGATTTATTACAGACAGATACCACAGGAGGACAAACACCCACCTACACAAGCCATTATTTATACAGTACAGAACAAGGTTTTAACCCCGAAAAATATACTTTATCAGGCCTTTCTTTTAACGCCATGTGGGATAGCCGCGATAATGCTGCTACGCCTTATAAAGGAAGATACGCTTTAATTACTTACCGCTACAATCCTACATTTTTAGGAAGTGACCAAAACTCATCTTCACTTTGGTTAGAATATCGTGATTATTTCAATCTATCAAAAAAAACACAGCCCAGTCATTTGCTTGCATTTTGGATTTATGGTAGTTTTCAAACATCGGGTAATTTACCTTACCTCGATTTACCGGCCTTAGGTTGGGATCAATTTGGCCGTTCGGGTAGAGCATATACTCAAGGGAGATTTAGAGGCGAAAATTTAATGTATTCTGAACTTGAATATAGAGTTCATATTTTAGGAACGAAGAAAAATCCTGATTTTATGGGAGCCGTTGCTTTTGTAAATGTAACAACGGCAAGTAATAAAGCGACAGATATAGGATTGTTTCAATACATAGATCCCGGATATGGCGTAGGCTTACGTTTTATGATGAACAAAACATCAAGAACAAATATAACTCTAGATTATGCTTGGGGAGCCTATGGTGCTCAAGGATTATTTCTAAATGTAAACGAAACTTTTTAATTGATTATTTAAAATCTAAATTTAATATGAAAACAAAGATTATAATTTTAGCAGTATTAGCAACATTATTATTTAGTTGCAGTAATACTACCGAAAGTGCTGATGATAATTCACAAACTGATAGTACAAAAACTATTTATTATGGTGGCGATATCATTACTATGGAAGGCAATAAGCCCGAATATGTAGAGGCCGTAGTTCGCGATAAAGACAAAATTGTATTTGTTGGCTCTAAAGCCGATGCTGAAAAGCAATATGGCAATGCACAGCAATACGATTTAAAAGGCAAAACCTTGATGCCCGGTTTTATTGAGCCTCACTTACATCCACTTATTGCAGCGGTTGTTTTATCAGGTGATATTATTGCACCACACGATTGGAATGTGCCCGAAGGTGTTAAAAAAGGAGTTGGTACTCACGAGGAATTTATCAATCGCTTAAAAGAATCAGTAGCAAAGAACGGAAAAGAAGATGAAATCTTGTTTATTTGGGGTTATCATCAATTATGGCACGGAGAGCTAAACAAGCAAATATTGAATGAAATAGCACCTAATGTGCCGGTTGTTGTTTTACATCGTTCGTTTCACGAAGCATTTTTTAATGACAAAGCCATTGATTTGGTAGGATTGAAAGAAGCTGATTATAAAGGAAATCCACAAGTAGAATGGGATAAAGGTCATTTCTTCGAAGGCGGATGGATGGCTATGGCTCCTAAACTAAGTAAATATATGCTAAACCCGGAGAAGTATGCAAAAGGTTTAGAGGATATGACCTTACTTATGGAGAAAAATGGTATCACAACTATTAACGAGCCGGGTTTCCCAAACGTAAATTTTGATATGGAATACAATCTGTTAAAAGCAGAAATGGATAAAAATCCCCCTTACGAAGTTTATAATATTTTAAGTGGTACGCAACTTACCAATATGAAAGGTAGTATTGAAAAAGCTGCTGAGTTTATGGAATCTACTCCTGCAAAATATAATACTGAAAATATCAAAATTTTGCCAAAACAGGTTAAACTATTTGCTGATGGTGCAATTTATTCTTTGGCAATGCAAATGAAAGAGGGTTATACCGATGGTTTTAAAGGTAAATGGATGACCCCATTGGCTTTATTCGAAGAACAAATGAATTATTTTTGGGATAAAGGATACAAAATTCATATTCACGCCAATGGTGATTTAGGCATTCAACGTTGCATTGATATTACACGTTCTATGATGAAACGCAACCCAAGAAAAGACCATCAATTAACACTGCATCATTTAGGATATTTCACTGCAGACCAGGTAGATGAGATGAAAGAATTGGGAATAGAAGCATCGGTAAATCCCTATTATCTATGGGCACTAGCCGATAAATATTCTGAATACGGATTAGGTGAAAAAAGAGCCCAAAACCTTGTTGATATGAAGTTGTTGGTTGACAGAGGAATACCAATGTCATTCCACTCAGATTTTGCAATGGCACCGGCCGAGCCACTTACTTTGGCCTGGACTGCAATAAACCGAGTTACAAGCGAAAAAACAGCAATAACACAAGACCAAAGGATTGATGTGTTTACAGCAATGAAAGCAATTACTATTACTGCTGCTCATACCCTTAAATTAGAAAAAGAAATAGGCTCAATAAAAGTAGGTAAAACAGCAAACTTTACAATCCTTGCCGAAAATCCATTCAAGGTAGATAAAATGCATATTAAAGACATATTTGTTGTTGGTTCAATTTATCATGGCAGAGTTCATTTAAATAAAGAAAAAGCAGATAGACAGTTAGCTGGTGGATGGAGCAAAACAGAAATTACTCCCGAAGTAGAAAAAGCGGTTGATTTTGTTTTACAACAAATGAATACTTCAGCTAAATTGGATAAAATTGTTTTTGCAAAAATGCAAATTGTAAAAGGTAGAAACTACGATATCGACTTTCAGTTAGACAATGGAGAAGTTTGGAATACCATTGTTTATATGGATTTAGATGGAAAGTGTAAAATGACTAAAGTTGCCAGTTTAAAAGGAATTTAACAAAATTTATAAAATACAATATTGTAGTTTAAAGATTAGAAATTTTTTTGTAATGATTTTATAATTGAACATATGTTATTAATATCAGTTACTATAAGTTTTATTAAAACTTAAGAATAATAAAATAATTTATGAAAATTCGAATTTCTATATTATTAGTATTTATAAACTTAATCTCTTTCTCGCAGAATACTGATAGTATAGCGAGTCCTAAAAAAGAAAAGAAAGTAAATTTTGCAATTATCCCTATCGTATCTTATAATAATTCGTTTGGAGCACAATTAGGGCTAATGTCAAATATGTATTATAATGTTCGTAAAAAAGATACTATTTCGCCCGCATCTGTAGTAGGTATTATGGGAACTTATTTTTTGAATTCAACTTATTTTGCCGGAATATTTGCTAAAAATTATTTTAACGAAGATAAATGGAGAACAAATATTATGTTTTTCAATGGTAATATCGAATTTCAGACGTATATTAATTATCCTGAAATTATTTTACCCTTTGTTAATGAGGATGGTGTTTTTTTAGATTATAACACAAAGTTTAATTTTCTTTTGCTAGAAGCTCAGAGAAAAGTTTTTCAGAACTTCTATTTTGGTTTACGAGTATCGTATTCTTATGTAACTACAGAATTTGAAACAAAACTTATTCCTATTCCAAAACAAAAAGAAGATTTATTTGGAGTTGGTGGCATAATTAATTATGATAACCGAGATAATGTATTGAATCCCAAAAAAGGAATGAATGCTAAAATTTCAACATTTTCTTTTTTAGAGGCTTTAGGCTCAACAAGTCAATATCATAATATAGAAATTCAAGCAAATAAATACTTTCCTTTAACAAAAAAATCGCTGATAATGGCACGTTTCTATAGTGTTATATCTGTAGGCGATGTACCTTTTTCAGGACAAAACATTGTAGGTAGAGACGATTTAAGAGGCTATAGTAATGGTAAATATAGAGCTAATCAAGTTTATAATATTCAAACCGAATATCGATGGAATTTTTACAAAAAATGGGGATTGGTAGCCTTTGGTGGTTTGGCTGTAGCTACTGATAACCTAAAAGCTGATAATTATAGCGGTGTATTACCCGCAGTGGGTACCGGCATTAGATTTATGGCTATCCCTTCTCGAGGGATAAATGTTGGAATGGATGTTGCTTTAGGTAAAGAAGACTGGGGTTTGTATTTTAGAATTGGCGAAGTCTTTAGTCGATAATTTCATTTATATTTGTTGAATAATAACATAATGATATGCGTAAATTATTTACATATTTTCTTGTTTTTTCTAATTTTGTATTGTTTGCTTCAACAACAAATTCAACCGATACAATAGGCCCAATAAACTCTGGTAATAAACTTATTATTCAAACATTAGTAGATAGTTTAATAAGTAATTCTGATTATCAAAAAAAAACAGAATTAAGTCTAAAAATAGCAAAACAATTAATTAATACAGATTGGGATAGGTGTAATAAATATATTGAAATTGCAGAAGATAATCTTATTAAGATAGACAACAAAGACAAGCAAATAACTGCTTATATTAAAATTGCTGATATTTTTTATTCAAAAGATTTATTAGATATTTCTTTAAAATATTATCAAAAAGCATATCAATTAATTAATAAAAATACAGGTTTAGATATAAAAAATGAAATTGAAAACAATATTGCCATTGTATATGCTCAATTAAAAAACACAAACAAAGCATTAGAGTATTTTAAAAAAGTATTGAAATATAACCTAAATAACAATGATACTTTGGGGGTTGCAAAAATATACAATAACATTGGGTTATTATATATGGACACAAAATTAGATTCTTCAATTAAATATTATAATAAATCGTTATTAATTGCAGAAAAATTGAACAATAAACTTCTTAATACATACATATATACCAATTTAGCGAGATGTTATTCTTTAAAAAACGATACAATTAAATCTTACTATTTATTTAATAAAGCATTATTAAATATTAATGAAATTGATATTAAAACTCAAGCTTGGGTTTATAAATCAATGGCTGAAAATTTTATGAAACAAAATAAATTAGATTCGGCTATAAGTTATGCTAAGAAATCAGAAGAACTTATAGTAAATTCTAAATATTCTTTTTTATATATCGATATCTCTAAAATACTATACAAATCATATTTAAAATTAAAAAAGTACAAAACTGCTTCTAAATATTTTGAAATATATGACCAAATAAGAGACAGTTTAAAGGTTGAAGAAAAACTTGCAAACGTTACTAAAATTAAACTTCAACAAGATTATTTGATAAAAGACCAAAAAAGAACATTGCAAGAAAATAAACGTATTCTTAAATATACTATAATTGCTTTTAGTTTATTATTTACATTATTATTACTATCAATTTTATTAATTATTTATAAAAACAAACTAAATAAATCTAAATTACAAAACGAATTAATAAAAGCCAAGCAAGAAGAAATTAAGCATACTTTGGAATCAAAAAACCGTTTGCTTATTGCCAAAGCAATGAAAGAATTACATCAAACAGAAATTATACAATCAATTTTAGAAAGTTTAAAAGAAATAAAACTAAAAGCCGTAAAAAAAGAAACTCAGCAAGCTATTAATATAATACAAAAGCAATTAGAAAGTAATATTGATAACAATATATGGCAAGAGTTTGAGTTTAGTTTTGAACAAGTAAACGAAAACTTTTATAAAAATTTAAAAGAAAAACACCCTGATTTAACATCAAAAGATAAAAGATTGTGTTCGTTATTGATTCTAGATTTAAGTTCAAAAGAAATTGCTCAAATAACCGGTCAAGATTTTAAATCAGTAGAAAATTCACGTACTAGATTACGAAAAAAACTAAATTTAACTAATACTAAAACAGATTTAGTGACCTATTTATCATCACTTAAATCATAATATTTAATATTATTATAAATACACTACTCGTTGTAAGTGTTTATAAATATGCATTATACAATAAAATGAGTGTAAATTAAATGCTTAAAAAAGTGTTGTGAGTAATTTACATAGGGCAGAAAATTATGTATCTGCATTTTTCTTTCTCACATTTGCAATGTCAAAAAAAAATAAAATGACATGAGTGAAAATAAAAAATCTTTAGAGCAATTAATTGATGAAAATCAAACAAAAAAATCTGCTTTAAGGAAAATTGTAAAAGGTTTAGAACCTAACAATAAAGAAAAAGAAATTATTAATCTAAATTTTAAAAAGAAATGAAAACGTTAAATTTACTTATTGTATTAATGTTATTATCTATAATAACAAATGCACAATGGACAACAAACACTGATGTAAACACTCAAGTTAGTACTTACGAAAGTGAGAATCAGGATTTTAAATCAGTGTCTCTTGATGCAGGAAGAACAGCAATAGTTTTTTGGAAAGAAGTTACAACAGGTGGTAACTATGAACTTTGGCTTCAAATACTTGATGCTGATGGGAACAAAGAATTAGGTGCAGAAGGAAGCTTAATTAGTAATACAATTCCAATGTCAACTTTCGTTAATTCATGGACATTAACAACCGACATTAACAACAATATATATATTGGCGTTACAGGAACCGATGGAGCTATTGGAATCGCTTTTAAATTAGATAATAATGGCGCGCATTTATGGCCGTCTGAAGGCGTTAATTTAGGATCAGGTTATTCGCTAACTATTTTGCCATTAAGCGATGGTAATACAATTATTTCGTGGATGAGTGGAAGTACATATAAATCTTACATTCAAAAATTTGACACTAATGGTGATGCAGTATGGGCAACTAATTTATTAACAGACCCTAATGGATATACAGTTCCTGCAAGTTTGTTTGAGTTATCAAATGGCGATATTGTTTCAATATACCACCAATTGACAGGTTCAGGTGTTAATTCATACCTTTGGGCACAAAGATATACTTCTAATGGAGATTATGTGTTTACTAACCCAATTCAGATATCATCAAAAGGAACCGTTTATAATACAACATACAGCCCTGCTCAAAATGCTGACACCATTTATTTTGGATATGTAGGAAAACACGATAACAGGTTCGATTCATATATTCAAAGAATTAATCCTGACGGAACATTACCATGGGGAGTTGATGGATTAGATTTTGACATCAGACAGACAGATTATGAGATGGATACTAGAATTGCAATTGAAGATGGCTCTAATTACTTATGGGCTATTTGTACTTATACAAATTCGAGCCAAAGTTTATACGGAGAAGCGGTTCAGAAATTTGATATGGCTAACGGAACAAGATTATTATCAGACACAGCAAAAGTAGTTTATGCTATAGGTACAGAATTTACACACAACGATAAACTTAAAGTATATAACGATAATCCTCTTTTTGTTTTAGAAAAAGGTGATAACAATGGTGTTAGCGTAACAATGCTAGATTTAATTAAACTTGACGGTAATGGAAATTTTGCTTGGTCTGATTCTTCCAAAGCAATCGCATCTAATCCCGGTACAAATAAAAGTCAAGCTATGATAAACACAAAATATAATAATCAAATTGTTATAACTTTTGTAGAGCGAAAAAGTACTGATACAAACCCAAAAATATATGCACAAAACTATGTTGATATAACAACAGGCATAAATAATATTGATAATATAGTAAACAATAATATTATCTTCAATAATCCTGTAAATGACAAATTAATAATTACATCTAATAATACAATAAACGACATCAAAATAATAGATGTTATGGGTAGAACTGTTTATCAACAAGCAGATTTAAATATTGACAATATAAATATAAATACTGCAAATTGGAATAATGGTTTGTATGTTTTGGTAATTAATTCGAAAGAAACTTTTAAAATTATTAAGGAATAAAAATAGTAGTAGTAGTTTTTTTTCATTTAAGAGGAGTGTTTTTAATACTCCTCTTTTTTTGTAATAATATAAGTTTGATATAAATAATAATATTATACTAAAGCAGTCAATTATGACAATATCCTTGGACTTGCTTACAACTTCACTTTGACTTTGCTAGTGAGGTATAAGCTTTTTACTTAGAGGGATAAGGTTTGTGGGGTCAAGTTCAAATTATGAGGCCTAATGTTATCTTTGCAATAAAAGAATATTGCAGTAAATAAGACTAATAGTAACTATGTAATTTTTTTTCAGCTACGCATTATGAAAAATTTATTTTACTAACTAAGGTAAAACCAAACCTAATAGTAAATTATAACCAAACTAACATACAATAAAAGTGTCAATCCATTGATATTTATTATAAAATAACTATCTTTGTATTGATAAATATTATATATGGAAAAATTAAAACAAAAGTTTTACAATAAGTATGCACTAACACAGACTAATAAAGTACGTAGTTATATTAAAACAATTGATTGGTCGAATAGATTTATTGGAATAAAAGGAAGTAGAGGTGTTGGCAAAACAACTCTTATACTTCAATATTTAAAAATGAACTATAAAACAAATAATAAAGTTTTGTATGTGAGTTTAGACGATTTATATTTTGCAAACAACAAGTTATACGATTTAGCTGACAGTTTTTATAAAAAAGGAGGCGAGTTATTAGCAATTGATGAGGTGCATCGTTACGAAAATTGGGCAATAGAGTTAAAAAATATTTATGATGATATGCCGGATTTAAAGATAATATTTACAGGATCATCATTGTTGCATTTGCAAAAAGCCAAAGTCGATTTAAGCAGAAGAGCTGTAATGTATGATATGCCCGGATTATCGTTTCGAGAGTTTTTATATTTTGAAACTCAAAAACCATTTAAAACATATTCTTTAAACGACATATTAGAAAATCACACCGAAATTGCAGTTGAAATAATACCACAAATAAAACCATTAGCATATTTTGAAAAATATTTGAATTATGGGTATTATCCATTTTACAAAGAAAATTTAAAATCGTTTCATTCTAAATTAGATAATACTGTTTTAACTGTTTTAGAAATAGATATTCCTCAATTTGCAATGATACAGACAGGGAATATAAAATATTTAAAAAAACTACTTGCAATTATAAGTAATTCCGTGCCATTTAAACCAAATTTAAAATCGCTAAGCGAACGAACAGGTATAAGTTTAAATACAATGAAGCTATATTTAAAGTTGCTTAATGATGCTGATTTATTACAAATGTTATATGTTCAGGATAAGGGGATTAATAGTTTAAATAAACCTGAGAAGATATATTTAAATAATACTAATTTAATGTTTAATAGAGGTAAGGATAATGTAAATATTGGGAATATAAGAGAGACTTTCTTTTATAATCAAGTAAAAAATAACAATATTATAAATGCTTCAAAACAATCCGATTTTCTGGTTAACGATAAATACACTTTCGAAATTGGTGGCAAACATAAAAGCCAAAAACAAATCGAATCTATTAAAAATGCTTTTGTCGTAAAGGATAATATAGAAATAGGTTCTGATAATATTATTCCATTGTGGTTATTTGGGTTTACTTATTAATGTAATTATTAACTCTATTAAGTATAATTAAGCTTTGTTAATTATTGCTATCGCTTATTGCTTTTTCTCTTACTTGTGTTAATTGCTGCGGTTCTAATTTATCAATATCTAAAATTATCATTTTAGAATATTCCAATAAATTTACTTGTTTTCTGCCACCAACAAATCTACCAGATGGAGTAAAAGCCGGCAAGGTTCTTTTCTTATTGGAATATTCTTTATCCTTGCCTTGCTTTAATAAATCTCTGAGTATAGCAATCTGATTTTGATACTTGCTACTGCGGATTATCTCCGCAATAGCATCGTATTTCATTACTGCAACAACTTTGTTGAAGCCTGTAAATATGCTTATTTTTGTTTGCATTGCGGGTAGTTTTATAATTCGTTTTCAAAATTATCAACAGAGAAGTAAAATTTATTGAGATATTTTACTAAATCTGATTTTTTATAACGTATGCTTCTGCCATCTTTTGAATAAGCCAATTTACCGGCATCACGATAGCGTTTTAAGCTTTTTTTGCTTACTTTTAAAAATTCGGCAGCTTCTTCAGAACTATACCATTTTTCGTTTATTTCTGCATTTTCTTTTTTAATTTCAGAAAGTTTTTTGTTTAACTCTCTAATGTCTTTTTTGTCGATTAATTTTAAGTCCATATTTTAAATTTTTAGTTTGCAAAAAATATCTTGCGACAAGTTTAATCGAAAAAACAACTCGATTTTCACTTATAAGTGAACATAAGTGATTTATTTATTGATATTTTGTAAGTTTGTTAATATCTAATTATATAACTGCTTGGTTTTCAGATTTTGTAAAAAATAATTGTTTATAAGTCTGCGAAAAAATCACGCATATTCGACATTTCTTGTGTTTTTGGAATCTATTAATATCTGATTTTAAATGAGATAAGCCTATAAAATCTTTGTCAAAAAGTTTAAAAACTGTTCTGATATTGTCATTTATATTACTTTTTTGCCCCTTAAAGTAAAGCTGTTTTGAAGCGAAAAGTAGGGCAATAAGGATTTTTAAGTCTATTAGTTTACCATTCCATTCAAATTTTGGGCAAATATTTACAGTTGCTTTTTGTTCTTTTTTGTTCGGTATTTTTATATGTTTTATTATCTCAATTTGAAGCGATAAATATTCTATAATACGTTTATTACATTTAGCGTATAATTGTTTTTTTTTTGATATTGTTTTCTGTTGGAAATATCTCTAATTGCATAGGTAAATAATATCCGTTTTTAATTTCCTTAAAGAAAAAGCGAGTTTCTAATAAGTATCGATAAACATCATTATAACTATCTAAGTTTTCAATATTGTATTCTATTTCGTGTTTAAATTTTTGATAAGCATTTTGCAATTTTCTTTGCGATACAAGATTTGATTTATAATTTATCAAATAATCGGATATTCTTTTTTTATCTGTTTCTTTCATCTAAATATAATTTTAAGTTTTAAAAAACAGCAAAAGTATATTGTTAAATCATAAGGCTAAATTATAAATCGTTCATAATTTCCATTGCTTTGTCTAATTCTTTGTCAATAACCTTAGCATATATTTGTGTGGTACTAATATTTGAGTGGTCTAATATTTTTGATACATATTCTATTCGCATACCCTTTTTTAATGCAATTGTTGCAAATGTGTGACGTGAGGTATGAAAAGTTAAATTAAAAGGTAGGTCAATATCTTTTGCTACAATTTTTAATAGTGTATTTGCGTAATGATTATGTTCTCTAATTCTATTGTTTCTGATTTTCTCTGTTATTTTTTCCTCTGCTATGTACTTTAATGCCGGAAAAATGTAATCATCTTGTGATGTTCCTTCTGTTTTATATTTTAAAATTATTTCGTTTGCCGTATTTGGTAATTTTATTTTATGAGTCCTTTTCGTTTTTTTTATCAATTTTACTATTTTACAATCTTCTTCAAAATAATTATTCCATTTTAAATCTATAATATCAGAAAAACGTAAACCGCCACTATAACAACCAAAAATAAACATATCTAAATATACCGGTTTTTTAAGATTTATTCTATCGTATTCTATAACTTGCTTTAATTGTTCTTCGGTTAAATATTTAATCTTTGATTGAACTTTTTTAATTTTATGTTTTTTAAAAATTGAAATATCAGCTCCTTCTATATTATCAAAGAGAGCATAATTTACCATTGTTTTTATTAATTTTATATTATTAATAACTGTATAGGGTTTGTTTTTTAGCACTTCATATTGATATTTATCGTACTTATAAAGTAAATCTAAATTAACTTCATCAAAATAAAGTTTTTTCCCTTCACAAAACTTTTTAAATTTTCCAAGTCTAACCTTATACTCAGAGTATGTACTATAGGTTAATCCTGTTTTTAGTTCCTCTAACTTTTTTTCACTGTAAGAAAAAAAATCTAAAATTTCTTTTCTTTTTATTTTGTCTTTTATTTTTTCAGATGTTACACCTGTTAAACGAGAATCTAAATCTAATGATGTTCGCTCTATTTCTGCTCTTTTTTGAAGAATATACGCGTTTATTTCTTTGTAATTTATTGCTCCTTTTTTTATTAATGATTTATCTTCATTCCAATACTTGGGTTCAATTTTTATCCCTAATGATATAAATTTACTTTTTCTATTTTGGGTTATTCTTATATATAGTGGAGCTTTATTTGTTTTTTTGCTCATTTTGTCTTTTCTAAGTACAATTTTTATTGTTGCCATTACTCTATTTTTTATTGATTTGCTCTACAAATATAGGTATATTTTTTAATATATTGGTACAACAATTGGTATAACAAATATAGTGTTTTATAGGTTTTATTGTCTTCTTATGTCTTGTTAATAATTTACTATATCACTTAAATACAATACATTAATTACTTTTAGTGGACATTAGGATACATATCAAGCAAATCATTCTGATTTTGTATATTGACGAAAAAAAATTGTAAAACCAAAATGATTTTGCTACTTTTACACGTATGAAATTTTGTGCTAAACATATCCAAAAC
>CAMZKE010000102.1 GCA_947311115.1 uncultured Bacteroidales bacterium
CCCGGATTACAAGACTTTAGAAAAAGTAGCAAAAAATAGCTAACTAAATTTTAATAAACACCATATTGGTGATATTCAGAATTTTACTAATTTAGTTAGATGGAATTATTCATGCTTTTTTCTTTTTCTAAGACGAGGCGACTAACCTATAGACAAATTATACGTAATATTGTTGGATTCTATGAATAATGCGGGTTAAAACAGTTCCAAAATATCCTCACCATCAATTAAATGATATGCAATAAGTCCAACTTTTTTAGCACCTTCAATATGTTGAGGCGAATCATCAATAAAAAGAGTTTCTTTTGGGGTTAAATTATTTTCATCAATAATTAGCTGAAAAATATCGCTATTTGGTTTTCGCATACCTACTTTATGAGAATAATATTCTTTAATAAAAATATCGCCTAAATTTTCAATTCCAAAAGTTTGTTTAAGAGTTTTGTTATAATTAGCAAGATGAATTTCGTTTGTATTACTACATAAATATATATTATAGTCGTTTTTTAAATTTTGCAACAATTCTAAACGTTTTACCGGAAAATCTAACAACATAGCATTCCATGCATCTGTAATTTGCTCATCATTAATGTTTAAATTAGACATTCTTCTTATTTCATTATAGAAAAATGCAGGTGTTATTTCTCCTTTTTCTAATTTATCGAAAATATCAACCTGATTAAACTGTGTATATAAATCATTATAATTATTAATACCCAGCTTTTGAAATGTATTAGCAGTAAGTTTATAATCAATATTTAGAATAACCCCTCCCAAATCAAAAATAATATTCTTAACACCTGCAAATTTTATTTTATTGCTCATCAAATTTTATTTTTATTAAATAAACTAAATAGTGTTATTCGTAATAATAAAACTACTTTTTAAAAATTTGTTCAAAAATAAAATCAATTTAGTTAATTATGATTTATTTATTACGTTTTTTTTATCTAAATTTGAGATAATTGAATTTAAGTAATTAACAACTTAATAATGAAGAAAAATATTGATTTACATAAAATTTTAAAGAAGAATTTTGGCTTCGATAAATTTAAGGGAACCCAGGAAGTAATTATAAAAAATGTATTAGATGGTAACGACACATTTGTATTAATGCCTACGGGCGGCGGTAAATCGCTGTGTTACCAAATGCCATCATTAATATTAGAAGGTACTGCAATTGTAATATCTCCACTTATTGCTTTAATGAAAAATCAAGTTGATGCAATGCGTGGATATAACGAAAACGACAGTATTGCTCATTTTTTAAACTCTTCGCTAAATAAAACAGAGATAAAACAGGTTAAAACCGATGTTAGTGCAGGTAAAACAAAATTACTATATGTTGCACCTGAATCTCTAACTAAAGAAGAAAATGTTGAGTTTCTTAAAACTATAAATGTTTCATTTTATGCAATAGATGAAGCTCACTGTATATCGGAATGGGGACACGATTTTAGACCTGAATATCGTAAAATTAGGCCTATTATTGAAAATATTAGTCGTAAACCTATTATTGGATTAACAGCTACAGCTACACCAAAAGTACAACACGACATACTTAAAAACCTTGATATTTTAAATGCGAATGTTTATAAATCGTCGTTTAATAGACCTAATTTATATTACGAAATACGACCAAAAAATAATGCGACAAAAGATATTATTAGATATATAAAAGATAACTCCGGTAAATCGGGTATTATATATTGTTTAAGCAGAAAGAAAGTTGAAGAATTAGCCGAAACATTACAAGTTAACGGAATAAATGCTTTAGCTTATCATGCAGGTATGGATTCAGCAACAAGGTCTAAAAATCAAGATATGTTTTTGATGGAAGACGTTGAAGTAATTGTTGCCACTATTGCGTTTGGTATGGGTATTGATAAACCTGATGTTCGCTTTGTAATACACTACGATATTCCTAAAAGTATTGAAGGTTATTATCAAGAAACAGGTCGTGCAGGTAGAGATGGTGGCGAAGGTAATTGTATTACTTATTATAGCTATAAAGATATTCAGAAACTTGAAAAATTTATGCAGGGAAAACCTGTGGCCGAACAAGAAATTGGTAAACAATTACTTTTAGAAACCGCTACATTTGCTGAATCATCAGTATGTAGAAGAATTACGCTTTTAGATTATTTTGGAGAAGTATTGAGTGAAGAGTGCAATAACTGTGATAATTGCCTACATCCAAAAAAGAAATTTGAAGGTAAAGAATTTGTTGTAACTGCACTACAAACTATTTATGATAGTAAAGAAAGATACAAGGCAAACGATATTGCCGATGTACTTGTTGGTAATAACACATCGCTTGTAAAAACTTTTAAATTAGATAAGTTACAACAATTTGGAATAGGAAAAGATAAAGATAAAAAATTCTGGAATGCGGTTATACGTCAAGCTCTTATAGCTAAATTATTAGATAAAGAAATTGAAAATTATGGTATATTAAAAATAAAAGATAAAGGTAGAGAGTTTTTAGAAAAGCCATATTCATTTATGTTGGTTGAAGATCACGACTACGATAATAGCGACAGTGAGGATAATAGACCTCAAGGAAATTCCGGTGGTGCAGACCCTACCCTTTTTGCAATGCTTAAAGATTTAAGAAAAGATGTAGCAAAAAAGAGAGATGTTCCTCCATTTGTTGTTTTTCAAGACCCTTCGTTAGAAGATATGTCAATTCACTATCCTATAACTATTGATGAATTAAAAAATATGGTAGGTGTAGGCTCAGGTAAAGCTATAAAATATGGAAAAGAGTTTGTTGAACTTATAGCAAAATATGTAAAAGAAAACGAAATTGACCGCCCGCAAGACCTAGTTGTAAAATCAGTTGTAAACAAATCGGGAAATAAAGTTTATTATATTCAAAGTATTGACCGTAAAATTAGTTTAGATCAAATTGCAGATGCTAAAGGTTTAGATTTTGACCAACTTCTTACTGAGTTAGAAATAATTGTAAACTCAGGAACAAAATTAAATATTGGTTATTATATTGATGAAACAATTGACGAAGACAAGCAAGAAGAAATATATGACTATTTTTTAGAAGCAGAAACAGATGATATTGACGATGCTCTTGATGAATTAGGCGAAGATGAATACGAAGAAGATGAGATTCGATTAATGAGAATCAAGTTTTTAACAGATTTGGCAAACTAATCAACTTATTTAAATATTTCACAATAATAAAAGCTACCTACTAAATATATGGTAGAGTAATAAAATTAAAATGAAATTAAACCTAAACAACTTTATTTCAACTACAAAAGGCGAACTTTTTGGTAGTGGAACAGAAAATATAAAACACATAATAATAGATAGTAGAAAAATTATTAGTAGTAATAATTCACTATTTATTGCTATTGTTGGAGAACGCCACGACGGACACAAATTTCTTAAAGCCACAGCTAAAAATGGAGTAAAAAACTTTATTGTAAGCTCACTACCCGCAAATTTAAACGATTATACCGAATGTTCTTTCCTTCTTGTAAAAGATACCTTAAAAGCATTCCATCAAATAATTCAAGAATACCGTAATAACTTTAATATTCAAGTAATAGGTATTACCGGTTCAAACGGAAAAACAATTATTAAAGAATGGCTTTTTGAGTTATTAAAACAAGATTATAATATCGTTAGAAGTCCAAAATCATACAATTCGCAGGTCGGTGTTCCTCTTTCGGTATGGCAATTACAAGAAAATACTGAATTAGCCATTTTTGAAGCCGGTGTTTCTCAATCAGGCGAAATGAGTAAACTTGAAAAACTTATTAAACCAAATATTGGTATCTTTACTAATATTGGCGATGCTCATCAAGAAAATTTTATTGATTACAAACATAAAATTTCGGAAAAACTAAAACTTTTTGAGAATGCTGATAAAATTATATATTGTAAAGATTATCAGATAATTGATATGCAAATAAAAACGCAAAAAAATTTCGATTACGAAGGGAAACTTTTTACTTGGTCGAAAAAATACCCTGCCGATTTGTATATTAACTCTATTGAAAGTACTGAAAGCAAATCTGTAATTGAAGGTAAATTTAATGATAAAATTATAAAAATAACAATACCTTTTGTTGATAAAGCATCAATTGAAAATGCAATAAACGCATGGTGTTTAATGCTATTAATAAATGTTGATAATACCATTATTTCAGAGCGAATGTTAAAGCTCACCCCTATTGCAATGCGATTAGAACTTAAAGATGGTATTAATAACTGCTTAATAATAAACGACTCCTATAACTCTGATATTGGTTCGCTAAATATAGCTTTAGATTTTTTAAATCAACAAAATAAGAATCAAGAAAAAACACTTATCTTATCTGATATTATTGAAAGTGGAAAGGTTGAAGATGCCTTATACAACGAAATAGCCGATATAATTAAAAAGAAAAATATAAGTAAATTAATAGGCATTGGCAAAAACATATCAAAATACCCTAACAAATTTGCCGAAAACTCTGAATTTTATACAGATACCGATGATTTTTTATCTAAAATTAAAATTAATAAATTCGTAAACGAGGATATACTATTAAAAGGTGCAAGAATTTACGAATTTGAACGAATATCAAATATCTTACAAGAAAAAGTTCACGAAACAGTACTTGAAGTAAACCTTAACTCAGTTATTAATAACTTAAACTATTACAGGTCGTTACTTAATAACAAAACCAAGTTAATGGTTATGGTAAAAGCTTTTTCGTACGGTAGTGGAATTTACGAAATTGCAAATATTTTACAATATCATGGTGTCGATTATTTAACCGTTGCTTATGCCGACGAAGGTGTTGAGCTTAGAAAAGCAGGCATAACATTACCTATAATGGTTATGAATATTGACCAACGTAGTTTTGATGTAATGATAGAACATCAGCTTGAGCCTGAAATATATAACTTTAGAATACTTCGAGCTTTTTATTCTACACTCAGAAAAAATGGAATTGTTTCTGCTCCTGTACACATAAAAATTGATACAGGTATGAAACGCCTTGGTTTTGAAGAATATGAAATACCTGAGTTGATAAATGAATTAAAAGCAAAACCGGAAATTGAAGTAAAATCAATATTCTCTCACTTAGTTGGTACTGATGATGAAAACTTAGACAATTTTACAGAAAATCAGATATTTAAATTCAGAAAATTAAGCCAACAAATTTCAGAAAAATTAAACATATCCCCTATTTTACACATTCTAAACACTTCAGGTATAGAGCGTTTTACAAATCATCAATTCGATATGGTACGCCTTGGTATTGGATTATATGGCTTTGGTGTAAATAAACAAAAGTTAGAATATGTAAACTCACTAAAAACTATAATTACTCAAATTAAAAATATTTCGGTAAACGAAACTGTTGGCTATAACAGAAAAGGTAAACTATCAGATAATGGCAAAATTGCAATTATTCCAATAGGTTATGCCGATGGTCTAAACCGACGATTAAGCAATGGTGTTGGAAGTGTGTTAATTAACAACAAAAAAGCAAAAATTATTGGTAATATTTGTATGGATATGACAATGGTTGATATTTCAAATATTGATGCAAAAGAAGGCGATTCGGTAATAATTTTTAATAATGAGCTAACCATCGAAGAAATTGCAAATAATTTAGGTACAATACCATACGAAGTATTAACAGGTATTTCCAGACGTGTAAAACGTGTTTATTATCAGGAGTAAAATTACTATAATTTTTTATTGATAAACATTCAACAAATAACTATCTTGCAGGTTTAAATAAACTTTCTCGTTGCAAGCTAACGAGATATCATTATTAAATAAAAATATTTACGCCACAAGTGGCAGGGAACTATACCCAAACGGATTAAAAATGATAAAACCGCCATATATATTAGCTTTTTTAATCAGTATTTTTGCTGTTATGTTAGGTATTATGACTTTATTCCCAAACAAAGAAATTGAAATTACCAATAGCTTTTCTTTAAAATTCCCATCAATAAATTCATTTTTATCTAAAAAAGAAATAAAACATACCGACATATCTGAAATAATAAATATTGAAACAGAAACACCTGAAGACACATTAATTACCAATAAAACAGACACGCTTGCAGCTATTAATAAAGCTGATACAACAGAAACGAAACCAAAAATTCAAGAGTTAGAATACAACGAAAAAGGAAGGGCGTTATTATTCAACTTTTTCACAAAAATAAAAAAGAATAAACAAGTAGCTCATATTTTACACTATGGCGATTCGCAAATTGAGGGCGATAGAATAACATCATATTTAAGAAATAAATTACAAAAATATTACGGAGGTACAGGTAACGGACTTGTGCAAGCATATAAATTGGCAGAATCTTTTTCTATAAATCAAGAAATTCTTGGCGAGTGGCACAGATACAATATTTTTGGTCGCAGAGATTCTACTGTAAATCATCGTTCGTATGGAGCAATGGGAACATTTTGCAGATTTGCACCTACTAATGCTTACGAAACAGGAGATATTTATGAATCATCTGTACTTTTTACACGCTCAAAAATTGCATACCAAAAAGACAGGTACTACAGCAGAATGAAAATATTTTACGCTAATGCAAAAGAACCTGTACTTGCCGAAGTTACCGTTGATGACAAACAAACTAGTTATGAAAAACTAAAAACAGGAACAAATGTAAATGTTAAAACTTGGTATTTTAAAAAATCGCCTAAAAGTGTAAAAATTAAATTTACAGGCTCTGATAGTCCTGATATTTATGGTATTTCTTTTGAAGGAAACAAAGGGTTGGTTGTCGATAATATTCCTATGAGAGGTGCTTCAGGAACTAATTTTACAAGCTTAAATTATAGCAATTTTAAACAAATGTTTAAAATGCTTAATGTGAAAATGGTAATTTTAGAGTATGGCGGAAATATTGTTCCGTTTATTGAATCGGAAAAAGGAATTAAAAATTACGGAAGAGCTTTTGCTTTGCAATTAAGACTATTTAAAAAATTAAATCCTACAATCCCGCTTATTGTTATTGGACCTGCAGATATGTCAACAAAAATTGATGGCGAGTTTGTTACATACCCAATGTTAGAGCCACTTATTGAAGAAATGAAAGCACAAACATTAAAAAAAGGCTATATTTTTTGGGATATGTACTCTGCAATGGGTGGCAAAAACTCAATGCCCGAATGGGTAAAAAACAAACCGGCACTCGCTGCTGGCGATTATATTCACTTTACCACTAAAGGTGCTCATATTATTGCAGAAAAATTTTATGAAGCAATTATTAATGTGCAAAACGAATACAACTATGTTAACGAAAACAATATTGAGTATGATTTGTAGGTGGAATAGATTTTGAGGCTTTAGACTTTAGATATGAGACTTTAGACTTGAGACTTTAGATGTGAGACTTTAGATGTGAGATGTTAATTAAGTGAAATGATTTTTAAAAATTAGATTTGAAAAAAGAAATAATAATTATAATATTAATACTGATTAACGGAATTTCGTATTCACAACAAAACGATTATCCGTTAGATATTGAACAATATAATTTTATTCATTACAAAAAAAATGTATTGAAATTTCCTGCCGATAGCAGTAGCTTTACAAATTTCTTTAATAGATATAACAAACTAATTACAAAGGGCGAAGGACAGCTTAGGATTCTTCACATAGGTGGTTCGCACATTCAAGCTGATATTTACACAAACCAAATGCGCGAACGATTACAGAATTTTTATCCCGGATTAAATGGTGGTCGTGGCTTTATATTTCCGTATAAAATTGCTAAAACAAATAATCCGAGCAACTACGTAGTAAAATACACAGGCAACTGGGATTTTTGCAAAAATGTACAAAAGCAAAAACATTGCACATACGGTTTAACCGGATATCAAATTTTTACAACCGACTCTGTTACAACTATAAAAATTTATTCAAGAAAAGAATACACAAATTACGAATATAATAAAGTAAAAATATTTCATTCGTTTAACAACTCTAATAGCTATGAAGTTAATATTAAAATAGATAGCGTAAACTCTTCAAAAAAAGAATTTCGTGAACAAGGCTATACCGAGTTTTATTTTGGAAAATATATTGACACATTGAACATAGAAATTATTAAACAAGATACTTTAAATATACCATTTAGACTTTTCGGTATAAACCTTGAAACAAACGACCCCGGAATTATTTACGATGCTATTGGAGTAAACGGTGCAAGTATTCCATCATTTTTAAAATGCTCGTTATTAGTAAATAATTTAAAAGTTTTAAAGCCTGACATGGTAGTTTTATCGTTGGGTACAAACGATGCTTATACTACAAAATTCAATCCTCAAATATATAAAGCAAACTACGATACACTTATACAACGAATTTTATCGGTAAATAAAAATACGGCAATTATGATAACTGTTCCAAACGACGATTATTACAAAAAACGATATCCGAATAAAAACACAAAACTTCAAGAAAAAGTTATTTTTGAACTTGCAAAAAAATATAATGCTGCCATTTGGAATTTATACGAAATAATGGGCGGTTTTAACTCTTCACAAATTTGGTACGAAGCTAAGCTAATGCGACGAGATAGAATACATTTTACACACAAAGGATACATTTTAAAAGGCAATCTGTTTTTTAATTCGTTTATTAAATTTTATGATAATATGATTGAAGAAGAAAATAAATTAATGCTTGATAAATCGAAAATTAAAATAGACTAGAAATGTGAAACTTGAGATCTGAGACTAGAGACGTGAAATATGATTTGTATTTCTAAGCTCTTATCAATTTACTTTATTAAGATTTATATCAGATATTTTGTTTTGAAAATGGTAATAATTGCTACCTTTGTTCATTGATAAATATACTTAATATAAATCGCCACAAACTTTATTAGTTAACACAATTAAATGGGAATATTATTTAAAAATCCAGCATTTCTTTATGCTTTAGCACTTATAGCAATACCAATAATTATACATTTATTTAATTTTAAACGATATAAAACTGTTTATTTTAGCGATATTTCATTTTTAGAAAGCGTAAAAAAGAAAAGTAAATCAACATCTCAGCTTAAACATTTACTTGTGTTATTTACACGAATATTTTTTATAATTTCGCTTGTTTTAATTTTTGCGCAACCATATATACCTCACAATAATGCACACAAAACTACAAGCTCAAATATTACTATTTTTATCGATAATTCGTTTAGTTCGTCAAACGAAAATACAAATGGTAAAATTTTAGATATTGAAAAAAAGAAAGCTATTAGCATTGCATCAGCTTTTAAAAAGGATAGCAAATTTTTACTTTTAACCAATGAATTGCCCAAAAATCATAATCGTTTTGTTAATTACGAACAATTATTAGAATATATACAGCAAGTAAATATCACTCCGAAATCAATAGACATTAATCGTGTAATAAGCATAAACAAAGACTATTCGCCAAATATTAAAGGAAATAAACTATATATTATTTCCGATTTTCAAAATAATTTTATCCCGGAAATTACAGAAACCGATTCTATTTCAAATGTCTCGTTAATTCCTGTTAAGCTCAGTTCATTTAATAATTTATCAGTTGATTCATGTTGGTTTGAAACACCAAACCGCAAACTAAATGCCGATGAAAAACTTTTTGTAAAAATAAAATCGTACTCCGAAAACGAAAATACCGAAGTGCCTATAAAACTATTTATTAACGACAGTTTGCGTGCAGTTAAAAGTTTTAACATTGAGCCAAACGAAACAAAAACAGTTGAACTTAACTACAAAAATTCGTTTAAAGGTATTTATAAAGCAGAAATTAAAATAGACGACTACCCTATCAGTTTCGATAACTCACTATTTTTCAGCTATAATATAAAAGATAATATTAATATTTTAATTATTGAAGACTCACCCAACAATTATGTAAAAAAACTTTACGAAACAGAAAGTTATTTCAATATTACAAAACAAAATATTAAAAATATTACATATTCTAATATTAATAAATATGATTTGATTATATTAGATAATATTACAGAATTTACATCTGGATTAAATGAGCAATTACTTAAATATTTTAATAATAGCGGAAATGTCATTTTTATTCCGAAAGTTAATAAAAACTACACTGATAATTACAATAACTTCTTAAATATCTTTAATATAAAATTTTCAGAAATTGATACATCAAGTCAAAAAATTGAAAAACTTAATATCAACTCACTAATATTAAAAGATATATTTAAAAAAATATCGAATAAAACAGCATTTCCACGTATTGATAAACATTTTGTAACACAACAAAATAATATAGAGCAACTTATTAATTTTGAAAACAATGATTTATCATTACTAAAATATTCAAAAAATGGTAATCTATACATCTTCACATTTAACTGTTCAGATAACAATAATCTATCGTTTATAAAATCGCCAATAATGTTACCTTTATTTTTTAACATTGCTTTTTCAAGTGTAAAATCGAATAAAATATATTACAGTATTAATGATAATAACATAAAACTAAACTATAAATTGCCAAATAATACAACCATATTAAATAAAGAAAAAAATATAGAATTTATACCTCAAATAAATTATACGCAAAGTATTTCAACATTATTTATTGATAATAACATTACCGATGCCGGTAATTATTATGTTGGATTTAATAATAAAATTATTGATGTATTATCGTTTAATTATAGCAGAAAAGAAAGTAATATGTCGTTTAACGATAATAAAGCTTTACATAAACTAATTGTTGAAAATAATTTAAAAAATTGGCAAATAATTAATGCATCTAACGAACATTTAACCCAAAGAATAAAGCTATCAACTGAAGGAAAACAATTATGGTATTATTTTGTAATTTTAGCACTTATTTTCATTACAATTGAAATAATTTTATTACGTTTTTTTAATAAAAATAATTTACCGTTTTAACTATGAAACTTTCATTAGCCTTTTCTACCTGTCCCAACGATACATTTATTTTTGATGCTCTTGTGCATAATAAAATTGACACTGAAGGTTTAAGTTTTGATGTAAAACTTGGCGATGTTGAAGAACTTAACAATATGGCTATTAGTGGCGATGTAGATATTACAAAACTGAGCTATCACGCATATTTATATATTCAAAACAACTACAAATTACTAAACTCAGGAAGTGCATTGGGCTATAAAAACGGTCCTTTATTAATAAGTAAACATAAAATTTATCCTGACGAAGTAAACGATATAAAAATTGGTATTCCGGGAAAAAACACAACAGCAAATCTACTGTTAAGTATTGCTTATCCAAATGCAAAAAATAAAAAGGAATATGTATTTTCCGATATTGAAGAAGCTGTTTTATCAAATGAAATTGATGCAGGTTTAATTATTCACGAAAATCGCTTTACATACCAAGCAAAAGGATTACAAAAAATTGTAGATTTAGGCGAATTTTGGGAACATGAAACAAAACAAGCTATTCCTTTAGGTGGTATTGTTATTAATAGAAATTTGCCAAATAAAATTCAGAAAACATTCGATAGGGTTTTAAAACGAAGTATTAAATATGCTTTTGAAAATCCAAAATCAGCATATAACTATATTAAACAGTTTTCGCAAGAAATGAACGAAGAAGTTATGTATAAGCACATTGAGCTTTATGTGAATAGTTTTACCCTAGATTTGGGCAATAAAGGTAAAAAAGCTATAAAAATACTTTATAACAAAGCATTACAAAATAAAGTTATAAATATGTTGCGTAATGATATATTTGTTGAATAAATATTAAGATAGAAAAACTATTAAGGAATAAAATTATAGTAAGCAGATATTAAAACAAAAACGGCAAATAATGCAACAATAACACCTGTTATTTTATTTATCCACCAAAGCTGTTTTAATTTAAACTTTTTTCTAAAAATATTTACGAATGAAACTAAACTTAACCACCATAAAATAGCACCGGAAACCACACCTAATACTATTACTAATACATCAAGCATTTGTTTTTCTGCCATACCAAGCGATGCAAACGAAATACCAAATACTACAAATGGTATTGGGTTTGATATGGTTAAGAAAAAAGTAGATAAATAATCGGCTAAAAAGTTTTTATTGCCATTTGCACTTGACCTAACTTGCTTAGTAACATTAGAATTAAATGTGTAATAAGCAAAACCTATTAATATTATTCCACCTATTACTCTTATTTCTTGCTGGTAAGCATTTAAAAATTTTGTAATAATTGCAACCCCAAAACCAGCTATTATAGCATAAAAAATATCGGCAGTTGCTGCTCCCATTCCTGTAACAAAGCCAGATAACTTTCCTTTATTCAATGTTTTTTGAATAACTAATACACCAATGGGACCTAATGGAGCCGATACCAATATTCCAATTCCAATTCCTTGTATAAATGAATAAATTGACATTAAATTTTTAGTTGTTTTCTATAAATACTATAAGTTTTTTAGGACCATGTGCTCCAATAATTAATGTTTTTTCAATATCTGCAGTTCTACTAGGCCCTGTTATATACGAAATTGCAGAAGGTAAGTATGTATATTTTTCAGTTATTTTTTTTAGTGCTTCATCAATATCGTTAACCAATTGCGATTTTTTTGCAATAACAATATGTATAGGTGCAAAAATATTTATTCTTCGTCCTGTTACTTTTGATGAAACAACAACAGTACCGGTTCTTGCCGATAAATACTCGCAAGATGTAATAGAAACTTCTATTTTATCGTTAAATTTTTTAGATGCGTTATAACCATTATCCTTAAATAACTGTATATAATCTGGAATGAATGTATAAATATTTTCTACTTCATTTTCTTTTATAAAAAGCTGTAAAGACTTGTTCAATTCATTTTTATTTTCGCAAACAATAACCTTACCATCAACGGCTTCTAATTCTGTTTTGAAAATGTCAATTAACGCTCCTTCTCTCTTTTTGTAAACATTAATACTTTTGTTATCGTTTAATTGTATTAATTTTTTAAAAGGCCTTTCCTTACTTAAATTTTTTAATATTTTTTTTCTACTACTATTCATCTACTATTCTACTAGTTTAATTTATTTTCTGAGTTTTCCGTTTTTGGTATCTCATCATCATTAACTTGTGTAGTTGTATTTTCTGTTTCTTGTTCAGAAGTCTTTTTTTCGTTTATTGTTTTTTTATTTTCATTTTTCTTTATTCCCTCTTCTTCTTTTTCAATTTCTTTTTCAAGGGTATCGCCTCTACTCTCCCACTTACGCTTTCCAAAAACGGATTCTAAATCATCAGCAAAGATAACTTCTCTTTCTAACAAAATATTACCTAATTTGACTAATCCCTCTTTATTTTTGGTTAGTAGCTCAATTGCACGTTGATATTGCTCTTCAATAATATCACTTACAGCTTTATCAATTTTTTCGGCTGTTTTTTCGCTATAAGGTTTTGTAAATCCATATTCATTTTGACCAGATGAATCAAAATAAGAAATATTACCAATATCGTTACTCATACCATAATAACTAACCATTGCATAGGCTGTTTTAGTAACTTTTTCTAAATCGTTTAAAGCTCCTGATGAAATTTTACCGAAATTGACTTTTTCTGATGCTCTTCCTCCAAGTGTTGCACACATTTCGTCAAACATTTGTTCTTTAGTTGTAATTTGGCGTTCTTCAGGTAAATACCATGCAGCCCCTAAAGCTTTTCCTCTAGGTATAATAGTTACTTTAACTAAAGGGTTTGAATGTTCTAACAACCAACTTACAGTTGCATGTCCAGCTTCATGATATGCTATTGTTTGTTTTTCTTCTTTAGTGATTATTTTATTTTTCTTTTCAAGTCCTCCTATAATTCTATCAACAGCGTCAAGAAAATCCTGTTTTGCAACCTCTTTGCTATTTCTACGAGCGGCTATTAAAGCAGCTTCGTTACACATATTCGCAATATCTGCACCTGAAAAACCGGGTGTTTGTTTTGCTAAAAATTTAACGTCAATTTTTTTATCTAATGATTTTAAAGGACGTAAATGCACTTTAAAAATAGCTTCTCGTTCAGTTACATCAGGTAATTCAACATGAATTTGTCTATCAAAACGTCCTGCTCTTAATAAAGCTTTATCTAGAATATCGGCACGGTTTGTAGCGGCAAGTATTATCACTCCACTATTATCGCCAAATCCATCCATTTCAGTAAGTAACTGATTTAGCGTGTTTTCACGTTCGTCATTAGCTCCCATATTCGGATTCTTGCCTCTTGCTCGACCAATTGCATCTATTTCATCGATAAAAATTATACATGGCGATTTTTCTTTTGCTTGTTTAAATAAATCACGTACTCTTGAAGCACCTACACCCACAAACATTTCAACAAAATCGGAACCTGATAATGAGAAGAATGGCACATGTGCCTCTCCTGCTACAGCTTTTGCAAGTAATGTTTTACCTGTACCCGGAGGTCCTACTAACAATGCTCCTTTAGGAATTTTACCTCCTAACTCAGTATATTTTTCAGGTTTTTTTAAGAAATCGACAATTTCTTTAATTTCTATTTTAGCTTCTTGTAATCCGGCAACATCATTAAAATCAACTTTTATTTTATTGCCTTTATCAAACATTTTTGCTTTTGACTTACCAATAGAAAAAATTTGATTACCTCCACCAGCACCACCGGTCATTCTACGCATAAAAAACATCCAAATAGCCACAAGTATAATTATAGGTAATAACCAACCAAGCATTTCCCCAAAAACATCAGTTCTATCTTCCGGTATTACTGATACACGCTCATCACGAGCAAAATCTTTTTGGGCTAAATCTAATTTTTCGCTGAAAATTTTAACATCTAAAATTGGTAGTTTATACTGTGCACCTCCACCCATTAATGGGTTACTATCTTTGTTTGCTGCGTTTTTATATTTTTCATCGGTAAAGCGTTCTTTTTTTATGTAAATTTCAGCATATTTGCCGTTTACAACAATTATTCTGGAAACATCATGAGTTTTTAACATTGTATCCTCAAACTTATACCAATCAATAATTGGTAATTTTGAGCCTGAACTCATTACATTTAAAAAAATAAATACTACTGCAATTAATCCATAAATCCAATAAGCATTGAATTTTGGATTACCGCTCTTTGGTAAATTATCTTTCAAATTTTTCCCGAAAATAGATTTTTCTTTATTATTAGTATTTTTTTGCTCCTTTTTTTCGGAATTATGGTTTACTTCTGCCATTAGATTTTTTTATTTAATATTTTTTTATTTTAGCATCTGCCCAAAGCTCTTCAAGTTTATAAAACTCACGATATGGGGTTTGAAATACATGAACTACTATTGAACCATAGTCTAATAATACCCATTGAGAATTTTCGTATCCCTCTTTTTTCCAAACTTTTTCTTTTAATATTTTACTTGTTGCTTTCTCAATTTCATGAGCAATAGCTACTACTTGTGTTGTAGAATCTGCATTTGTAATAACAAAATAGTCGGTAACTGCACTTTCAATATCCGATAAATCTAAACTAATTAAATTACTACCTTGTTTTTCTTCAATTGCTTCAATAATTACTTTCAATTTTATTTTTGTATCAGCATCAATTTCTCTACCCATTTTTTCTTTTTAAAATTAACGTGCAAAGTTAACTAATAAATTTTATTTAAAGCTTAAATAAGCTTAATTTTTATATGCACTTGGTGGTACTTTTTATTAATTCAGAATTCTCTTAATAATCTCGGATTATTCATTACCTGGTTTTAAATAAACTAAATAATTTCATAAATTATCACAAATATTTAGAGGTAACGCCCACAATTATTACATATAAAACATAAAATTTTCATCTTTGTGAATAAGAAATAATAAACTACATTTGTAATAAAATTTTCAAAAAAATGAATTCAGTAAACGAAGAACTACGAAAACTACCTGCGGTAGATAAGCTGTTAAACAAGCAAATTATTAAAAAATTAATTACTGAATACAACCAAAAACTTGTAAAATATATTATTAAGGATATTATTTCTTATGAAAGAGAAAATATTTTAAAAGGAAAAAAATGTAAAACAGAAGATATAATTATCTCTAAAATAGAAAAACAAACACATAAAACAGGACAAAAAAGCCTAAAAAAAGTAATAAATGCCACAGGAATTGTAATTCATACAAATCTTGGACGTGCACCATACAGTAAAAATATTATTGATGAATTTGCAAAAACGCTTAATGGCTACAGTAATTTAGAATTCGATTTAGAAAAAGGCATGCGAGGGCAAAGAAACGACCATGCCACTAATCTACTCCGCTACTTAACCGGTGCCGAAGATGTTGTAATTGTAAATAATAATGCAGCCGCTGTAATGCTTATACTTCGTGTATTTGCTAGAAAAAAAGAAGTAATAGTATCGCGTGGCGAACTTATTGAAATTGGTGGTGCATTTCGTGTTCCTGATATTATGGCTGCATCTGATTGTAAAATGGTTGAAGTTGGTACAACAAACAAAACAAAACCTGAAGACTACGAAAATGCAATTACTCAACGCACAAAATTACTTTTGAAAACACATCAATCAAATTATGTAATAAAGGGATTTACACGAGAAGTTTCGCTTAACGAACTAGTTAGTATTGGTAAAAAATACAATATACCTGTTGTTTACGATATTGGCTCAGGTTTACTTCGCAAAGTTGACAGTAAAGCTCTAAAAGATGAACCGGACGTACAAAATTCGCTTGCCAGCGGAATTGATATTATTTGTTTTAGTGGCGATAAACTACTTGGCGGACCTCAAGCAGGAATAATAGCCGGTAAAAAAGAATATATTGCTAAAATAAAAAAAGAACCAATGATGCGTGCTTTACGTGCCGGCAAAGAAACTATTTCGCTATTAGAAACTGCTTGTATGTATTATCTTAACGATGATGATTTATTTGAGCATAATCACTTGTTTAAAACCCTTAATCAAGATGAAGAACAAAAAATGGCAATAGCAACTAAACTACAAAACGAATTACATAAATATAATATTGAAACTGTTATTACTGATAGTAAAGGACAATATGGCGGAGGTACTCTACCCGATTATGTTATTGATAGTTACACCGTTAGAATTGAAAATGCAGAAAGTAATAAAAAACGCTCAAAATTTGCAGAAAAACTTTATCATAGCCTTTTAGACAACGACTTACCAATTTTAAGTATTCTAAAAAAAGGCAATATATATTTTGATGTACTTACACTTATAGATGAAGACATTAGTAAAATAGCCCAAATTATTAATACATCAATACTTAAAATTAAATGAAAATGAAACACTTAATAATGGGAACTGCCGGTCATGTTGACCACGGAAAAACCTCTTTAATAAAAGCACTTACAAACATAGATTGCGATACTCACAAAGAAGAAAAAGAACGAGGCATTACCATTAATTTAGGCTTTTCACACCTTGATTTACCTTCTGGTATTTCTATTGGTATTATTGATGTTCCCGGCCATAAAGACTTTATAAACACTATGGTTGGTGGTGCAAGTGGTATCGATTTTGTGCTTTTTACAATAGCTGCCGATAGCGGCATTATGCCACAAACCATTGAACATTTAAACATTATAAAAACTCTTAATGTAAAAAAAATAGTTTTTGCACTCACAAAAATAGATTTGGTTGACGATGAACTTGCCGATTTGGCAAAACTTGAAATATTAGAACTTATTGAAAATACACAATATAACAATTCTCCAATTATTGGGGTTTCATCTGTTACAAAAGAGGGCTTAAGCCTACTTATAAACACAATTGAAAAACTTATACCTGAAATTGAAGAAAAAAACGATAACGGTATTTTTAGATTATACCCTGACAGAATTTTTTCTGTTGCAGGTATTGGAAGTATAGTAACCGGTTCCGTTTTATCAGGAAAAATTTCGGTTGGTAACGAATTACTGTTACTTCCTGATGAAAAAAAATTAAAAGTAAAAAGTATTCAACGTCATGGAAAAAATATTGATACAGCTTATGCCGGCGATCGTGCAGCAATTAATGTATCAGGCATTAAACCCGATGATTTTGAACGAGGTATGCTTATTTCCGATAAAAAAATTGAACCTAATAAAATGGTTGATGCTGTAATCTCAAGTTTTGAAAACAGCAGTAAACTAAAACTATGGTCAACAATGCTATTTCATTCGGGAACTTTTGAAAGCCAAGTAAAAATTCATTTATTAAATAAAGATAGTTTAAAACCCGGCGATGAAGCTATAGTTCAAATTCATTTAGAAAAACCTGCAACACTTTTAAATACCGATAAATTTATTTTAAGAAATACATCAGGCGACAAAACAATTGGTGGCGGTATTATTATTGATAACAACCCTCTTCATCATCGTAAACGAACCGATAAACTAATTAAAAACCTCACTCTATTAACCGAAAGTATAAAAAACGAAAATAATAGTGCTGAGCTTATTAAAATAGAATTAAAAAAAGAGGGTAATCCATTGTCTATAAAAGAATTATCTGAAAAAATAAACAAAACTACCGAGGAAATAATTACAATATCAGAAAAATCAAAAGCTATTATTTTTTATGATGGTAATACTAAAATTATTGTAACTTCAGAAATTGAAGCAAAATTTTCAGATATAATTTTATCTGAAATTACCGAATTTCATAAACAAAATTACCTTTTCGATACAGGTGTTACAGCTTCTTATCTTTATGGAAAATTAAATACAAGTAAAAATAAAATACTAAAAGAATATATTATTTACCTACTATCTAAGCTAACTAAAGCACAGGAGGTTAAGGTTGTTAACAAAACCTATACTTTAAGTAATTATAAAGCAACAATTAACGATAAAACTCAACAAGAAATAAACTGGTTAGAAAATATATTTATTGAATATGATTTAATGAAACCTGTTATGTCTGATATTGAAGAAAAAGCTAAGGAAAAAAACATTTCAAAAAGTAAAATAAATACATATTTGCGCTATTTGGTAAGTAAAAATAAATTAGTAGCATACCAGTATGATTATATACACAAATCGGTAATAAATAAAATTATTGAACAAACAATAACTGAATTAAATAAAAAACCTGAAGGTATTAATTTAAGCGAATTTAGGCAAGTTACAGGTTGTTCAAAAAAAATTATTCCGGCATTAATTAATATAATGAAGGATAATAAAATTATCGCATCTCGGCCTGATGGCACTCATACCATTATTTATTTGCCATAATACAAACATGCGGGCTAATCAAACTCAAGAGTAACAATATAAGCATCATCAGTCTTTTCTGATTTAAATTTGTACGATTTGTATTTTGCAATTTTTTCCAAATAAGGCACAATGACAAGTTCCATATTCTTCTATTTCTTCGTCAATATATTTGCAAGGGCACATCATTGCTTTATCATTTTCTTTCCCTCCCGAAGGGTCAAAACAAGGACATAATCGCTTTCCGTAAATCCCTTCCATTTCCGATAACCAAATTTTAAATTTGTGCTAATCATTTTATTAGGATTTATATCGTAATTCTTTTTTGCGATAAACTTATTAATCCATTTATCTTGTCGTTTAATATCTTTTTTATACTTAAAATAGTCCTTTACAAAGGCTATCATCATTTTAATCATACCATAAATTTTGAGATTGCAATTTTACTAATTATTCATTTAATATATAAAAATAAATTAATAATTATTTATCTTTACAAAAATAAAAACAAATTATTATGAGTGAAATATACAACAAGGTAAAACAAAAAGCAGAAGCGTGGTTAACAGGTAATTACTCAGAAGAATCGAAAAAAGAAGTGAAAAACCTTTTAGAAAACGATAAAGATGGTTTAATAGATGCCTTTTATAAAGATTTAGAGTTTGGAACAGGCGGACTACGTGGTATAATGGGGTATGGAACCAACCGAATGAATATATATACAGTTGGTATGGCCGCACAAGGACTTGCTAATTACACAAAAAAGCAATTTCCAAACACCGAATTAAAAATGGCCATTGGATACGATTGTAGAAATAATAGCGAGTTATTTGCAAGAACTTGTGCCGATATATTTTCAGCAAGCGGATTTAAAGTTTATCTTTTTGAGAACTTACGTCCTACTCCCGAACTTTCGTATGCAATTCGTTATTACGGTTGCCAAACAGGAATTGTACTAACAGCATCTCATAATCCAAAAGAATACAACGGTTTTAAAGCATATTGGAACGATGGTAGTCAGCTTGTACCTCCACACGATGTTAATGTTATTGCCGAAGTAAATAAACTTAGTGTTGATGATGTTAAATTCGATGGAATTGCAGAAAATATTACTCTTATTGGCAAAGAAATTGACGAGGCATTTCTAAAAGAAGTTAAAGCTCTTTCGTTAAACCCTGAAATTATTGCAAAACACAGTGATTTAAAAATTGTTTACACCCCAATTCACGGAACAGGTTCTACACTTATTCCCGAAAGTTTAAAGCGTTATGGTTTTACAAATATTATTGATGTACCCGAACAAAATATTATAAGTGGCGATTTTCCAACAGTAATATACCCAAACCCAGAAGAAGCAGAAGCAATGTCGATGGCAGTTGCAAAAGCAAAAGAGACCGGAGCAGAGCTTGCAATGGCATCAGACCCTGATGCCGACCGTGTAGGTATGGCAGTAAAAAACCTTAAAGGTGAATACGAGTTACTTAACGGAAATCAAACAGGAGCTTTACTTGTTAACTATTTGGTTGAAAATTGGATAAAAAACGGAAAAATAAAAGGTAACGAGTATATCATAAAAACAATTGTAACATCAGAACTATTAGCTGATATAGCTACAAAAAATAATATTGAATATTACGATACTCTTACCGGATTTAAAAATATTGCAATAATAATACGAGAACAAGAAGGCAAAAAAACATACATTGGTGGTGGCGAAGAAAGTTACGGTTACTTAATTGGCGAGTATGTTCGCGATAAAGATGCAGTTAGCTCTTGCTCTCTTATTGCAGAATTAGCTGCAGTTGCAAAAGACAAAGGTCGTACAGTTTTTGAAGAACTCATTGAAATTTACAAAAAATATGGTTTTTATAAAGAAAAACTTGTATATATTGTTAGAAAAGGAATGCAAGGAGCCGAAGAAATTAAAGAAATGATGATTAACTACCGTAACAATCCGCCTAAAACTATTGCAGGCTCCAAACTTGTTATGATAAAAGATTATCAATCATCGGAAACCAAAGATTTAACTACCGGCAAAATTACAAAAATTGACATCGATAAATCTAACGTATTGCAATTTTACACCGAAGATGGAACTAAAATATCAGTACGTCCTTCGGGAACAGAGCCAAAAATTAAATTCTATTTTAGTGTTAAAACTGAACTTAATTCTGTTGATGAATTTGAATCTAAAAATGCTGAATTAGAAACAAAGATTGACGCTATTGTTAAAGACCTTAAATTATAAAATTAACAAAAAGTATAAAGTTAAAATTTTTTAGCTTTATACTTTTTAATATTTATTCATAGTAAAATGAAATCGTACAGAAAAGAACTTTGGTTCGACATTGAAGAACGTCGTGAATTTATAAATATAACACCTAAAGTAAACGATTGTCTTGCAGAAAGTGGTATAAAAGAAGGGTTCTGCCTTGTAAATGCAATGCATATTACGGCAAGTGTTTTTATTAATGATGACGAAAGCGGATTGCATCAAGATTTTGAAAAATGGTTAGAAGGACTTGCTCCGGAATTACCGTACTCTCGATATAAACACAATACTTATGAGGATAATGGCGATGCTCATTTAAAACGCACTATTATGGGAAGAGAGGTTGTTGTTGCAATTACCGATGGCAAATTAGATTTTGGTCCGTGGGAACAAATTTTTTATGGCGAATTTGATGGCAAACGCAAAAAACGTGTATTAGTAAAAATAATTGGCGATTAAACATAGATACTTCGACTACATTCAGTATGACAGCTTTGCGTTTAGGTTTTTGCACTTAAAATAATTATTTGTCATTCTGAACGCAAGTGACGAATCTAAAAATGAATCTCCTCGCCGCAAGCGGACGAGTTATCGTTTTGGAATACTATTCTTTTATACGTCCCAAGGGACGGGGAATTAAACCCAAACAAATTAAATTTATAGATTAAATATTATTATAAAATAAAAAATCTGCGATAATCAGCGAAATCTGCGGGAAATAAAAAAACAAAAGAATGAAACCATTAGCAGAGCGTTTACGCCCCCAAAATTTAGACGAATATATTGGACAAGAGCATATAATAGGCAAAAAAGCCATACTACGCAAAATGATTGAAAACAACAGTATATCATCAATTATTTTATGGGGACCACCCGGCGTTGGGAAAACAACTCTTGCTAAAATTATAAGTAACAAATTAGAACGTCCTTTTTATCAATTAAGTGCTGTTAACTCAGGAGTTAAAGATGTAAGAGAAGCTATTGAAAAAGCAAAAAAGCAACAGTTTTTCGATACCCCAAACCCTATTCTTTTTATTGATGAAATACATAGGTTTAGTAAATCGCAACAAGATTCGTTGCTGGGTGCAGTTGAAGAAGGAATTGTTACACTAATCGGAGCTACAACTGAGAATCCTTCGTTTGAGGTTATTTCTCCTCTCCTATCACGCGCACAGGTTTATGTTTTAAAATCTTTAGAAAAAAATGATTTAGAAAAACTTCTAAACCGTGCATTAACACAAGATACAGTTCTGAAAAATAAGAATATAACAGTAAAAGAAACTGAAGCATTATTTCGTTTCTCAGGCGGCGATGCACGTAAACTTTTAAATGTATTAGAGCTTGTTGTTAACTCATATAAAGACGATAAATTCACTATTACAAACAAAGTTGTAACCGATATACTACAAGAAAATATATCTACTTACGACAAAAATGGAGAAATGCATTACGATATAATTAGTGCATTTATTAAGTCTATTCGTGGAAGCGACCCAAACGCTGCTGTATATTGGCTTGCTCGTATGATTGAGGGCGGAGAAGATGTTAAATTTATTGCTCGGCGTTTAGTAATTCTTGCAGCCGAAGATATTGGTTTAGCAAACCCCAATGCTTTGTTAATGGCAAATAATTGTTTTCAGGCGGTAAGTGTTATTGGTTTTCCCGAATCAAGAATAATATTATCTGAAGCAGTAATATTTTTAGCCACTTCGCCAAAAAGTAACTCTGCGTATATGGCAATAAACGAGGCTCAGCAAGAGGTTCGTAATACAGGTAATTTATCAATACCATTACATTTACGAAATGCACCAAGCAAACTTATGAAAGAACTTGGTTATGGTAAAGACTACAAATATTCGCACGGTTATGTCAATAATTTTGTTAACCAAGAGTTTTTACCTGAAGAAATTAGCAGTAAATCCTTTTATAAAACAGGTAATAATCAGCGCGAACGCCAATCAAAAGAAAATATGAAAAATCTTTGGGGCGATAAATATGAGTTTTAATCTGTTTGGGGTAAATTATGGTTAGTTTGGAAGAATAAAAGATTAATCTTTTTTTTAACAATACAACTATAGGTGGAAATTCATTCTAAATTAACACCATCTTTTTAATTCATAAATTTATTTATATATTTGCATAACAGTTTATAAAACTGCTAATTAAAAAAAAACATAAACTTAACAAAATGAACAACAACATTAAAATTGCACTTATAAGTGCATTGCTATTATTTAGTACTTTTTTAAATGCACAAGAATGGGCAGAAATAGAAAAAAAATTACCAAATCCTGAAAAAACTAACATTGAGCATCTGTTTGGATATAGTATTGATATACAAGGCGACTATGTAGTAGTTGGTGCATTAGGATACGATAATAATAAAGGTATTGCCTACATTTATCATTTTAATGGTACCGAATGGGAATATCAAGCAAATTTAAAAGCTTCTGACGCATCTAATGGTGATAATTTCGGAATAGTTAGTATTGATGGCGATATTATAACTGTTTCAGCAATGAATTATAATAGTGGACAAGGCAAGGTGTACGTTTTTGAAAAATCAGGAGCAGAATGGTCAGATATGACAGAAACAACCTCGCTTACGACTTCGACTCCTTATAGAATAATTGCCTGCACCTTATCAGGTAATACAATTGTTATAGGAGCGTATGATCCTAATAATTTCAGGGGGATAGCGTATGTTTATGAGAAAACAGGTTCTACTTGGAGTACAAATCCAACAGCTACATTAGAAGCATCAGACGCAGCAGATGGCGATTTTTTTTGTGTTCCGGCAATAGATAATGATGTTATTGTAATTGGAGCTCCCGGGAAAGGAGCCGGAGTTGCATATGTTTTTGAAAAATCGGGAGCAAACTGGCATAATATGACTGAAACTGCTAAATTAACCTCTACCGATGCAGTAAATGGTGATGATTTTGCCGAAAATATTGCTATTGAAGGAAACAATATCGCTATTGCTTGTCCGGGTATAAATTCGCTAACAGGTAAAGTATATGTTTTTGAAAAATCAGGAACAAATTGGAGTGATATGACGGAAACCTCAACACTAACTGCTAGTAATGGAGTTGCAGACGACCAATTTGGAATTATTGATATAGATGGTAATGATATTGTTGTTGGAACACAAAATGCTAACAATGCTATCGGAGCAGCATACATATATACTAAAACCGGAACAACTTGGAATACATCAACCGAAACAGCAATAATTACAGCAAGTGATGGAATAACAGATGATAAATTTGGTTCAGTTGCAGTTTCTAATGGTAAAATTCTTGTTGGTGCATACCAAAATGATGAAAATGATGAAAATAGTGGAGCTGTATATTCATTTATTAAACCACAAACTGTTTGGGAAACAACAACTGAGAACCAAAAAATATTAGCTCCTGCATATTATTCCGCTAAAGATTTTTCAATGGGGAATGCTGTTGCAATGTATGGTAATTATGCCGTTGTTGGTAGCTATGGGTGGAATAATTATCAAGGTTGTGCAATTGTATATAAATTCGATGGTTCACAATGGAATTATCAGACAGCATTAATAGCATCTGATGGTGAAGCAAACGACTATTTCGGCTCTGAGTTGGCTATTTATGACGATATTATTATTGTAGGATTACCAAATAGAGGTGAAGGTGCTATATATGTTTATCAAATTCCACAAACTGTATGGACTGATTCAACAGAAATAGCTATTTTAGGATCCGATAATTACAATACAAACAACAGATTAGGACAAAATATCGATATTTTTGAGGATGTAATTGTTACATCTTCATATACATTTAACACTTATGGAGCTGTTTTAGTCTATAAAAAACCTATAACAGGTTGGGAAAGTGGTGAGCAAACTGCTACATTAACTTATTCAGTAGATGATTATATTGGTTTTAGTAACATTGATATAGACTCTAATTATATTGCTGTTAGCTGTCCTGAGTATAGCGGTACTTCAATTGAGGAAGGAGCTGTTTTAATATTTAATAAACAAACAAATTGGAGCGATGCAACTGAAGATTATATAGTAACAAATCCAAATGGATATTACGATTTTGAACATTTTGGTGAGGAACTTAGTATTTTAGGTGATATTTTGGCTGTTACCGACCAATTTAATAAAAAAGTTTTGATATTTGAAAATAGTAATTCTAATTGGGATAAAATAGCAGAACTATCTAATTCAGGAACGGGTGCTAGTGCAGGATTTGCTAATTCAATTGAGCTAAATAATAATTATATTTTAGTATCAAATACTTACGAAAACACCGAAACAGGAGTATGTTATTTGTATAACAAACCTGCTTCAGGTTTTTGGACAGACACTAATACAGAAACATTATTATTATCAGCTTCTGATGGCGAAAATTATGATAAATTTAGTTCAGGTTTGGCAAGTTATGGCGAATATATTTTTATTGGAGCATCTAAAAACGATGATTATGGTTCGCAAACAGGGTCAGCATATATTTTTAAACATTGTTATAGTGTTAATATTACAGCTGAACCTCAAGAAATTATTGCTTGCGAAAATGGAGATGGTTCTACTTTTATTCAAGCAGAAGGCCATTCATTAAGCTATCAATGGCAAAATTATGATGGTAATGTTTGGAGTATTATTGCAGGAGAAACAGATTCTGTTTTAAATTTGTCAAATATTTCTATAAATAATAGTTTGCAATATCGTTGTATTGTTACAGGCGTTTGTTATAGCGATACTTCTGAAGTTGCCAATCTGTCAATTTTTCCTAAACCGGAGGATTTTTCAGTTATTGGGCAAAATTCGGTTGACGAGTTTGAAACAGTATCTTACTCAGTACCATATAATACAGATTTAACTTATTATTGGAATGCTACCGGAGGTAACATTGTTTCAGTACCATCAAACAATAATGTTAATATTCAGTGGGGAACATCAGCAATAGGTCATATTTACGTTGTTGCCGAAGATATAAACACTTGTAAAAGCGATACTATGAGTCTTGATGTAAATATTGGCGGCTTTGTTAATATTAACCATACAGATATTGAAGAAAATAGTATTTATCCAAATCCTGCAAATAATTTTATTGTTATTAATAATAATAAAAACATTAATAAATATAGTATAATTGATGTTACAGGGAAAACAGTTTTAACAAGTACAAAAAGTAAAATTAATATTTCAAAAATTGATAATGGTATTTATTTCATTAAATTTGACGATAATAAAGTAAGAAAATTTATTATTAAACATTAATTTTAATAAAAATACACCCCTGATTATTCATGCGTTTTTCTTTTTCTGAGACGAGGCATCGAACCATGAAGCTATATATATAAATACTGCAAATGGTTTGCAATAAGTTATCAGGAAAAGAAAAATGTATATTAATAAATGTAACCACCCAAATTGGGGTTGTTTGGGTCTTGTGGTGATAAGCTGTTATTTATGGATTTATGAATATAGAGATGAACAATAATATATATATAAATGTAATTTTCTTATTTATAATGTTTTTCTATGGAAATAATATATTTGCACAGAATACGGCTGATTCTATTACAAATAATAAGATTAAACAATCACAAAAAGAATCTAAATTATATTTAAATAGTTTAAAAAGTAACAATTTTAATAGCACAAAAAAAATAATAAATAATTGGGAAATTAAATGTGGAATAACAGAACCTATTTATAGAGCCAAGATATTATTTGCAATACAAAATGATTTAACATTAGATTCTGCTTTATTTACAGAAGCAATAAATAATATTTTTAAATTTAAAGAACGTTATTTAAAAACAAGATATTTATTAAATAAAACAACATATAATGATACTTTGTATTTTGATTATATAGCATTTGAGCAAAGTTTTGATAGCTTAACAACAATTATTGCAAAAAATAATATTAATAAATATAGCAATAAATCTGATGAATATTTTTTCTGTGAATTATATTCTGCTCATAAAAAAAATGATTCTATTTTTTATTATTTAAAGGATAATAAAAATTCTAAATTATATAATAAATATACAAATGTAATTGAGAAATATAAAAAAGAAACAGAGGTGTGCTTATCTGGTTTAGTTGGTGCGTGGATTCCAATGGGTAAACTATCAATAATAGGTATATTACCACAATACGGTCCTCTATTAGAAATATCAAAAAATAATTATATTTTAAGTGTTAAGGTTAGTTTAATAGGAATTGGAGCAGAAATTTCAAATGATTTTTTAGCTAAAAGAAATAACAAATTAGAGAAAACAAACGTATTTTCTGCTGGTAGTATAGGTTTAAGCGTTGGAAGAACATTGTTTTTTAGAAAAAACAATCAGATTTACTTAATAGGAGGTATTGTATATACAGGAGCAACTGTTTTTAATTATGATAAAGAAAATAACTTACCTTCAGTAGGTGCAAATACATTTGGTTACAACATAGGACTTAATTATAAACATTATATTATAGATAACTTCTTTTTAGGAGTAAGTACTAAATATAATTTTGTAGATTATTCACGTTCAGGAGTAATTGATTTAACTGGTAATACAATTTCAATTCAGGTAATGATAGGTGCAAGTATTTCTTCAAAATATAGGAAACTGAAAGTATTAGAGTATTTATAATATCTTATAAATAAATTTGGATAGTGTCTTTATCACTCCATCACCACCAAATCCAAATACTCCTCTTCCACCCCATAAGGCCTGAAAATTTCATTCTTTAAACGAATTAAATTAGCAACATCCTCATAATTATATTTTAAGACTTGTTGTTTCTTGTATGGATCATACCAATCCTTGTTCAGTTGCCAGATGTTAGTAAGCGTTCTGTAAAGTACATATTGCACCAAGCAAAAATTATCTTGGTAGTAATATAAAAACTACCTATATTTACAATGAGTTTAAATGCTTAACAAACATTAAAACAGGTAATAATTTTGAAATGCAACATAATTGGAATAATATATCAGGTAACTTAATAGAGAGAATTGATGTTGTTAATCAGTTAAGTGAAATTGAGAAGGTAATTAGTAGTAGTGAAGGTAAAATGTGGTCTTATATGGGAGCTGGTGCAATTGTTGGAGGAGTTGCAGGCTATACAAGTTCAACAATTGCAGCATCATCAATGCCTATGGCAAACACAGCTGTAATTATTGCAGGCTCAACAATTAATAGTGCAGGTACTAATATTTATTCTGGCGGTGCTACTGATTTTTCTGTAGCATATGGCGTTGGTTCTTATAATTTCACATTAGGTGAACATTGTGGTATTTGGAACTGGAACAATTTGTCATGGCAAGAAAAACTTAGTTATACAGCAGACACATATTCAAGAGCATATTATAATAGAAATAAATTAGGCGTAAATCCTAAAAAACTATCACAAGATAGAATTGACTATATGATAAACAATAATATATCAACAAATCAGGGGTTTGTAAACTGGCATTATATTTGGGATTATGAAAAATACTCACA
>CAMZKE010000103.1 GCA_947311115.1 uncultured Bacteroidales bacterium
GTAAGTTCACAAAACGGATTATCAGCAGGAGCTGTAACAGTAACAATTACTGATGGAAATGGTTGCGTAATAGCAATACCTGGCGATACTACAATAACAATAATTGAACCTTCACCTATCACAATTACAATTGACGACCAAGTTGCACCAACATGTAACCAAGGCACAAACGGGTATATAAATATTACTGCTACCGGAGGCACAGAAGCAGGTACTTATGATTACGCATGGGGGCAATCAAATGGCGGTTCAGGAATAGTTCCAACCGATGAAGACCAATCTGGTTTAACTGCGGGAGATTATACTGTTAGCGTTACTGATGATAACAATTGTACAGTTTCAACAACAATCAACTTAACTGACCCTAACGCAATATCATACTCCGAAACACATACCAACTTAGCATGTAATGGAGATGCAAACGGAAGTATAACAATTACAATAACTCATTCCGATTGGCCTCCTGTAAATATTCATATTGACGGGCCTAATGGATATTCTCACGACGAATCAACATCAACAAGTATTACAATTTCAAATTTAGAAGCAGGGCAATACGATATAACACTTACTGATAGCGGACCATGTACTACTACCGGTAGTATTACGATTACAGAGCCTGCCCCAATAAATATTAACGGAACAGTTTCTGATTTAAATCAATGTTATGGTAGTTGTACAGCCGATATAACGCAAAACACAACTGGTGGTTACCCTCCATATACTTATACTTGGACAGGTGGTTTATCAGGTCAAAACCCTACCGATATTTGTGCAGGTACATATACTGTAACTGTTGATGATGGTAGCTGTACTAAAGACACAACTTATTATATAATTCAACCAGACTCAATATCTATTACAGAAACTCATGTAAACCCTCCTTGTAATGCAGACTTTACAGGAAGTATTGATATTACAGTTACCGGTGGTACTGAAGCTGGAACTTATGGTTATAGTTGGACAGGACCAAACGGTTACACATCAAACAACGAAGATATAAATGGGTTAGAGGCTGGCAACTATACAGTTACAGTTACTGATGATAATAACTGTACAAACACTCTAACAATTATTTTAAACGATCCTGACGCTATACATTTAAACACAACAATTACCGATGTTTCTTGTAATGGGTATAATGATGGGCAAGTAGTTTTAGATTTCACAGGAGGAACACCGTATTATGATTACGATTTACTAAATCCTGATGCAACTCACACAATAGATTCAACATGGAACTCTGAAACCTTAACAGGATTATTAGCCGGTACTTATTCTATTACTATTACTGATCAAGGTCCTTGTACCGAAATTCAAAATTTCACAATAAACGAACCTGAACAAATTTATCTTAATGGTACTCAAACCCCTATAACTTGTTATAATGATTGTGATGCAATGATTATTCAAAATCCGCATGGTGGTAACGCACCTTACAATTACACTTATAGTTGGGATAACGGTTTAGCTTCAACACAAAATCAAGCTAATTTATGTGATGGTACATATAGCGTTACAATCAGTGATGGCACATGTACTAACGACACATCATACACTATAAACCAACCAGATAGTTTAGATGCACATTTTTACAATATAACTCAAAATGTATGTGATGCAAGCTGTAATGGCTCAGCAACAATCTCTGTTACCGGTGGTACTACAACTTATTCTTATAATTGGAATCCAACTCCGGCTACTATTACTAACGATACAAGCTTAACTGATTTATGTCAAAATACTTATAATGTAACTGTTACCGATAATCATGGCTGTACCGATACATCATCATTAAATATAATAGAAATTATTCCTATTACAATTACAGAACAAAGCTTAACAGATTTAATTTGTAGAAATGTATGTACAGGCGATATTGATGTAAATATTACAGGAAACAATCCTCCACTAACAATAAATTGGAGTAATGGCAATAATACTGACCATATATCAAGTTTATGTGCTGGTCAATATACAATATCGGTTACAGATATAAATAACTGTTCAAAAGATACTACATTTACAATTACTCAACCTGACACAACTCAATACACATTTGAAATAGCTAATTTAACATGTAATGGCGATGGTGATGGGTCTGTAATCACTCATGTAACAGGCGGTACTCCTGCATATACATTTGATTATGGCACAGGATCAACAACCGACTCTGTTAACTCAGGTTTATCAGGTGGTACATATCAAGTAACAATTTCAGATGCAAACGGATGCAGTAATCCTATCGGAAACTACACGATAATAGAACCTACAGAAATAACATCATCAATAAATATAGACAATAATGTAAATTGTAATAGCAACTGTGACGGACAAGCTACAGTTACGGCAAACGGAGGAAGCGTTACTACTGATTATATTTATAATTGGAGCAACACACAAACTGTTACTACAGCTACTAATTTATGTGCTCAACAATATTTTGTTACAATTACAGATGATAGTTTATGTACACATATTGATAGTGTTACAATAACAGAACCATTGCCTATAACTGCTACTTACGATACAACACATATTAGTTGTAGTGGGGCATGTACCGGACAAATTATTGCTCATATTTCAGGAGGAATAACTCCTTACACTTCAATAAATTGGTCGAATGGAAGTACAGATACAACATTAAACAACTTATGTGTGGGCGATTATATGCTAACTGTTGTTGATGCTAATAACTGTCAGTTTATTGATACAATAACAATAAGAGAAAACAACCCTATTATTGTTAGTTTCAGCAACATCTCTAATTTAACTTGTAATAATTCTAATGATGGTTCAGCTACAGCATCAGGTTCAGGAGGCTCAGGTAATTTTACTTATCAATGGAGTAATGGTGATGCAATAGCTACAGCAACAAATTTAACAGCAGGTTGGGCAGTTGTAACAGTTACCGATGATAGTGCTTGTTTTATTATCGATTCAGTTTTAATAACTCAACCTGACACAATAAATAATAATCTCGAAATTATAAATCCATTATGTAATGGAGAAACTACCGGTATAATAACTTCTCATGTTACTGGAGGTACTCAACCTTATAGTTTTGATTGGGGAAGTGGTTCAACAATTAATGATTCTGTTTACTCAAATTTATCAGCAGGAACATATTATATTACAGTTACTGACTTTAACGGTTGTACAAAAATTGATACAGCTATTTTAATCGATTATCCAATACTAACAGCAAATATTACCGACTCAACATTGCTAAATTGCCATAACGAATGTATTGGCTCTGCAACAGTAACAGCTGGTGGTGGAACAGGAATTTACAATTATAATTGGAGTAATTCAGAAACAACTCCTATAATAAATAACTTATGTACAGGAACATATATAATATCGGTAACCGATGAAAATAACTGTTTGGCTAAAGACAGTATTACCATTGTAAACCCTGATTCATTATATGTTACATCAACAAATATAACTTTACCATATTGCGGGCAAAATAATGGTTCTATTTCGGTAACAGGAAACGGTGGTACATCAGGTTATACATATTTATGGGATGCAAATGGTAATAACGAAGCTGATTCTTCAATATCCGGTCTTGCAGTTAATACATATACTGTAACTGTAACCGATAACAATGGTTGTACCGTTGATTCAACATTTATATTGAACGACACTTCCGCTCTTACTTTAACTCTTGTTGATAGTATAACTACAACCTGTTCTTACACTTGCGATGGTGGATTAACCGTAGCCGGTGGTAATGGTATTTTACCTTACGACTACACTTGGGATACTACTCCATACATGGATTCTATTATAACTAACTTATGTATTGGAAGTTATTTTGCCACAGTTACCGATGATGCAGGTTGTCAAGAAATTGGTCAATTTAATGTTATCGGACCAGATACTTTAATTGCAACAGTCGATTCAATATACCCAATTGCTTGTAATGGCGATTGTAACGCAGAAATTGAAATTACTGTTTCTGGCGGAACACCTCAATACAATACATTGTGGTCTAATGGAAACACAACAACACATCCAACAAGCCTTTGTGCAGGAGCTTATACAGTAAGCATTTCTGATTCGCATGGATGTACAAACACTTTAGATGTAAACATAATAGAACCTACAAGTTTAATTGCTTTTATAAACGACTCAACAAATGTACTTTGTTATGGCGATTTTACAGGAAGTGCTAATGTTCATGCAGAAGGCGGAACAATTCCATATAATTATATTTGGACAAACGGTTCAACCGACAGCACTGCAATAAATTTAGGTACAGGATTACAATATGTTACTATTACCGATTTAGGTGGCTGTTCCGTTATTGATAGTGTTACTATTACACAAGGCGATTCATTATATATGAGTGTAGGTATAACGCCTCCGGCTTGTAACCAAGCTAATGGAGAAATAGCAACTCAAGGTTTTGGGGGAACTCCCGGATTTAATTATCAATGGGGAGTAAATGCAGGAAACTCAACAGATTCTGTTATTACCGGATTAGTGGTTAATACATATTCAATAACTATTACCGATGCAGTTGGCTGTTCAATTGATAGCTCGATAGTACTTAACGACACATCAAATATTAATGTAATTGTTGTAGATAGCACTATGGCAAGTTGTTCATATAATTGCGATGGCGGTGTTACTATTGCCGCATCAAACGGAGTTTTACCATATACTTACGTATGGAATACAACTCCTATTGATAACGATTCTACAATTACAGACCAATGCGTAGGCACATATCAGGTAACTGTAACCGATGCTCAACTATGTCAAGAAATTAGGCAAATTGATATTACAGGACCTGACTCATTTTTTGCCACAATAGATACTGTTATTGCTTCGCCATGTAGTGGCGATTGTGAAGCACAAATTATTACAACCGCTACCGGCGGAACTCCAAACTACAACTATTCGTGGAGTAATGGAGATACAACTGCAACAATTACAAGCCTTTGTGCAGGTAATTATCAATTAATACTTACCGATGCAAATAATTGTCAATTTGCCATTGATACTTTAATTCTTGCACCTAATCCTTTAGCTGTTTCGTTTACATATACAATTCCATTATGTAATATGGGTTCTGAAGATGGCGATATATATAGTCATGTAAGCGGTGGAACTCCCGGATATACATATTTATGGTCGAACGCAGCTACAACTCAAGACCTAAATTTAATCGATGGCGGTCAGTATATATTAACAGTTACTGATACTGTTGGCTGTACTGTTTCTGATACTGCATTTTTAGGGGCATCAATAACAATGGAGGCTTTTGCAGACTCTACTACAACTATTTGTGGTGGTGATACTATTCAAATTTATGGAAACGGTATTTCATCTGACGGAGCAGGTTATACTTTTATTTGGACACCAAACGAATATTTAACCGACACAACAATATCAAACCCATATGTTAGTGTTGAAGATAGCACTTGGTTCTATTTTGAAATAACTCACACAAACGGAGTTTGTAAAGCTGTTGATTCTGTATTAATTGCAACTTATCCAAGTTATAATGTTGATGCAGGCGAAGACCAAATTATTCCATACGAACATTCTACAGAAATCACAGCAACAGGTGGTGGAGCTAATTCTGTATTTGAATGGAAGCCTATTGATTACTTAGAAAACCCTAACGATTCATCAACAGCAGTTGTAAGTATTATTGAAAATATGGTTTATTATATTATTGCAACATCAGAATATGGTTGTGTAAGCACCGATTCGGTTAAAATAACAATATTGCCTGAACTTATTATACCTAATGGTATTACTCCTAATGGCGATGGAATAAACGATACTTGGGAAATAGATTTAATTGAATTATATCCGAATGTTGAGGTCGAAGTATTTAACCGTTGGGGTGAAAAATTATTTTACTCAAAAGGATATCTACCTTCTGAACGATGGGATGGAAATTACAAAGGAAGACCTTTACCTACCGGTACGTATTACTATATCATTAATTTAAATGATGAAGTACATAAAGAACCATTTACAGGACCAATAACTTTAGTAAGATAATTAATTGAGTTATGGAAATAAAATTAGAAAAAGTGAAAAACGGGAAAAAGAATATATTATTAATAATTGTAAGCTTATTTGCTCTTGTAAGTTTTGCACAACAAGAACAGCATTATACACAATTTCAATTTAATAAATATATGTATAATCCTGCTATTGCAGGAACTAAGCCTTATTTTATGGCAAAAACAAATTTTAGGTTTCAATGGCTTAAAATTGTTGATTCGCCACGAACATACACACTAAGTGTTTATGGCCCAAGCAGGACAAAGCCAATGGGATTTGGCGGATATATTTATAGCGATGTTACCGGTCCTACAAGTAAAATTAGTTTCAGATTATCTTATGCTTATAATCTTAAAGTTAACGATGTTGCACGACTTTCAATGGGGCTTTCTCTTGGAGGAATGCAATATAAAATTGATGGTTCAAAAATTTTACTTCACGATGATTATGACCCTTCGTTAGGAAATGCAATTTACACAACATTTGTTCCTGATGCTAGTTTTGGTGCTTTTTATTATCATGAAAAATACAATTTTGGTATTTCTATAAATCAATTATTTGCAAGTAGAATTAACTATAAAGAGCTAAGCGAACTAAACGAAACTCGATTACGCCCACATATATATGCACATGGCGAATACACGTTTAAAATTGATGATGATTGGGATGTACAACCAGCAATGCTTATTAAATATGTTTGGCCTGCCCCTCCTCAAATGGATTTAAGTGTTAGAGGCGTTTGGAAAAAGCTAGTTTGGCTTGGTGTTTCGTGGCGTACTATGGACGCTATAGGTATATTTGCAGGATATAATTATCAAGAACAACTTTATTTTGGATATTCTTACGATTTTACTACTACAAATATTTACAAATATTCATCAGGTACTCATGAGCTAATGATTACTTTCCGATTTAATAAAATTAAAAAGATTGGATTTAGTAAACTATAAGATAAATAAATACAAAAAAAGACCTGAACAATTTGTTCAGGTCTTTTTTTTACATCTTATTTAGTAAAACTATTTATTAGCTCTTTTACGTTCGTGCTCTTTAAGTAAAATTTTACGCATTCTAATACTTTTAGGAGTAACTTCAACATATTCGTCTGCTTGAATATATTCCATACACTCTTCTAATGATTTAATTGTTGCCGGAGCAATCTTAACTTTATTATCGGCTCCTGACGAACGCATATTACTCATTTTTTTTGTTTTTGTAATATTCAATGTTAAATCATCGGGGCGAGTATTTTCGCCAATTACTTGACCTTCATAAATTGCATCACCAGGAGGGATAAAAAAGATTCCTCTATCTTGTAATTTATCTAACGCAAAAGGAATAGCTTTTCCTGTTTCAATAGCAATCAAAGCTCCTGCAATACGTCCCGGAATATCACCTTTCCAAGCTTCGTACCCTATAAACCTACTAGCGGCAACAGCTTCACCTGCAGTAAGATTCATTAAATGTGTTCTATACCCCATTAAACCACGAGAAGGAATATTAAAAACTACACGAGTCATATCTCCTTTAGGCTCCATAGAAACCATTTCGCCTTTACGGTTATTGAAGAACTCTATTACTTTTCCTGTTACATGTTCCGGAGCGTCAACAGTTAATTCCTCAATTGGTTCATTCTTTTTACCATCAATTTCTTTAGTAAGTACAATTGGTTTTCCTACCTGAAACTCATAGCCTTCACGACGCATAGTTTCAATTAATATTGCCAAATGTAAAATTCCACGTCCATAAACAATAAATTTCTCAGCAGAATCTGTATCTTCAACACGCAAAGCCAAGTTACGTTCTGTTTCTTTATACAATCTTTCTCTAATTTTTTGAGACGTTACAAATTTACCTTCTTTTCCAAAAAACGGAGAGTCGTTAATAGTAAACAACATACTCATTGTTGGCTCATCAATAGGAATTGGAGGTAAACCTTCAGGGTTTTCTAAATCAGCAATTGTATCAGAAATTTCAAAACCTTCAATACCAGCTATAGCACAAATCTCACCACAAGGTACTTCATCAACTTTTTTCTTGCCTAAGCCTTCAAAAATAAATAACTCTTTAATTTTACCTTTAACTATAGACTCATCTCGTTTTACAAGCGAAACTTGTTGGTTAATTTTAATACTACCACGAGAAACTCTACCAATAGCAATACGTCCTTTAAAAGACGAAAACTCCATTGATGTAATTTTCATTTGTGTTGTACCTTCCTCAATTGGAGGCTCAGGTATATGTTCTATTATTTGGTCTAAAAGATAAGTAACATCTTTTGTTTCATTTTTCCAATCGTCGCTCATCCAACCATTTTTTGATGAACCATATACAGTAGGAAAATCTAACTGCTCTTCTGTTGCACCAAGGTTAAACATAAGGTCGAAAACAGAATCTTGTACTTCGTCAGGTTTACAATTTTCTTTGTCAACTTTATTAATAACAACAATTGGTTTTAAACCCATTTCAATAGCTTTTTGTAATACAAAACGAGTTTGTGGCATAGGTCCTTCAAAAGCATCAACAAGTAAAAGAACACCGTCAGCCATATTCAAAACACGCTCTACCTCACCGCCAAAATCGGAGTGGCCGGGAGTATCAATAATATTAATTTTTGTATCCTTATATACTACCGATATGTTTTTTGATAAAATTGTAATACCTCTTTCACGCTCTAAATCGTTAGAGTCTAAAAGTAAATCTTTCTTTTCCTGATTGTCTCTAAAGAGGTCAGATTGGTAAATAATTTTATCGGTAAGTGTTGTTTTACCGTGATCAACGTGTGCGATTATCGCAATATTTCTTAATTTATGCATTGTGTAAGCTATTTGAAAAATGTCTGCAAAAGTATATACTTAATTAGTAATTAGCAATTATATATTGATAATTAATATTTTATATTCCTGCACCTCCTATAAACTCCTGTTCTTTTGCCCTGCGTTGCAATATTTTAGAATTTGGAGCTACATTATGTGTAACCCAAACATTACCTCCAATCATAGCTCCATTACCTATTAGCACCCTACCTAAAATAGTTGCACCTGAGTATATTACAACATTATCCTCAACAATTGGATGACGAGCAATTCCTTTTATTGGATTACCATCATCGTCAAGCGGAAAACTTTTAGCTCCTAATGTAACTCCTTGATAAATCTTCACATTTTTACCAATTACACAAGTCTCACCAATTACAATTCCTGTACCATGGTCAATTGCAAAAAACTCATCAATTTTTGCTCCCGGGTGAATATCAATTCCTGTTTTTGAATGTGCCATTTCTGTAATAATTCTAGGAATTAATGGTACTTTAAGCAATAATAATTCATGTGCAATTCTATAGTTTGTTAATGCACTAATTCCCGGATAGCAATAAATTACCTCTCCCCTGTTTTTAGAAGCGGGGTCGCCTAAAAACGAAGCTTCAACATCGGTTTTTAGCAAATGTTTTATTTTAGGTAATCGGTTTATAAATTCAATAGTTTTTTCTTGAGCTTTATTATTACACAATTCACAATCTTTTTCTGAATCGTTACATTCAAAACAAAAACCTCGTTTAATTTGTTCGTACAGCAATTTTGATACCTTGTCTACATTTGCTCCAATATAAAACTGTAAGTTTTTTTTATTTAGTGCTGAATCGGTGAAATACCCCGGATATAGTATTCCTGTTAATATTTCTACTATTTGTTGCAAAGCTACAGTTGAAGGCATTGCATTTTCAATAGTTGAATCTATAAAAGGAAGCTCAATCTCCTTATTTTCAGATAATTCTTTTATTGTATTTAATATATTATTGTGCATAATTATAAATTTGTATTAAACAGATTAGTACTCAAATAACGTTCTCCTGTATCAGGAATAATTGTAACAATTTTTTTTCCTTTATTTTCGGGCAATTTAGCAATTTCTATTGCTGCATAAATATTTGCTCCTGCCGAAATGCCTGCTAAAATACCTTCTTCTTTTACAAGATTTCTACTATTATCGAAAGCTTGTTTATCTGTAACTGTAATTATTTCATCAATTAATGATGTATCAACCACCTCAGGAATAAAACCTGCACCAATGCCCTGTATTTTATGAGCACCTGCATTTTTACCGGAAAGTACTGCTGATGTTATAGGCTCAACAGCAATACATTTAATATTTTTATTTAACTCTTTTAATTTTGATGAAACACCGGTAAATGTACCTCCTGTGCCCACTGCCGAAATAAATATATCAACTTTTCCTTCGGTTTGTTCCCATATTTCTATTGCTGTGGTATTTTTATGTATTTCGGCATTTGCTTTATTAGAGAACTGATAGGGTATAAATGAATTAGAATTTTCAGATGCTAATTCTTTTGCTTTATTAATAGCTCCAATCATACCCTTATCGGCTGGTGTTAATACTAAATTTGCACCATAAGCTTTAAGTAAATTACGGCGTTCCATACTCATACTTTCCGCCATTACAATTGTAAGTTTATAATTTCTTACAGCACAAATCATAGCTAAACCTACTCCTGTGTTTCCACTTGTTGGCTCTATTATTTCGGTATTTTCGTTTAATAGTCCAAGTTTCTCAGCATCGTTAATCATTGCCAAAGCTAATCTATCTTTTACCGAGCCGGCAGGATTATTACTTTCCAATTTAACTAAAATATCGGCATATAAACCTTCTGATATTTTATGTAATCTCACAATAGGCGTATTTCCAATTACACCCTCAATATTATTATGTATGTTCATATTATTTATTTTATATATTTCTTATTCACAAAAAAAGCCCGAACTTTACTGCTCGGGCTTTATATTATATTTATTAATATACTTTATCGGCAGCAGACTTTAATTCTACTACAACAACAAGTATTATTTAATTTATTTATTTTCATTGATGCAAATATATAAAATTATTTCTTTTTAAAAATATTATTATACATTTTTGAATCATGCAATACTTCAATTGCTTTTTGATATGCTTTACTTTCAGGATTTACTACTTGAAAATACTCAGACATATCCCACAAATCACGTGCAATTAATGCTTTAATCAGCTTTGAGTTATCTTTTAATGCATCTTCTTTATCTTTAAATGTAAACTCTATTTTAGCTTTTTCAGCACGTGCGTATAGCTCTGACAACATAGCTTCTGTTACTTCAAAACTTTTATTAAATGTATTAAAATTAGGATATTTTTTCTTTAAAGCCGCTCTATTATCATCCATATAATTTAAAGTAAACTGATAAATTATACCTTTTCTAACCATTTTACCATAAAAACTTGAAACTCTATTAGTATCTATTGGAATAAAGATATCAGGCATAATACCTCCACCTCCATATACAGTACGCTTATATTTTAGTGTTTGATGTTTTAAACTGTCAGGAAAGTGAATACTATCAGCATTTAAAAGCTCGCCATTATTATACCTGTGAATTAAGTCTTCTGCATAATCTTTTTCACCTTTTGCATAAGATTTTTGAATACACCTACCTGATGGATTATAATAATGAGCAACAGTTAAACGAATCATTGAATTATCTGGCAACATATAAGGACGTTGCACTAATCCCTTTCCAAAAGTTCTACGACCTATTATTACACCTCTATCTTGGTCTTGAATAGCTCCTGAAACAATTTCGCTAGCAGAAGCAGAACCTTCATCAACCAAAACTACTAATTTACCTTCAAGAAACACACCGTTTTTTGTAGCATGCTCTTCGTAACGAGGATTATGCAATCCTTCGGTATATACAATCATTTTATTTTCGGTTAAAAATTGGTCGGCAAGATTAACTGCAGTACGTAAATAGCCTCCGCCATTCCCTCGTAAATCTAATATTAAGCTTTTAACACCTTGCTCTTTAAGTTTTGCAAAAGCTTTATAAAACTCACCCATACTTGTTGCAGCAAAACGGTTTAGTTTCATATAACCAATTTCATTGTCAATCATATAAGATGCATCTAAACTATAAATAGGAATTTTATCACGAGTAATAGGAAATTCTAAGAGCTCTTTTAATCCATTTCGTTTAATTTTAACAGTTACAATCGTTCCTTTTTTACCTCTAAGTTTTTTTACAACATCAGAGTTCTTCAATCCAATTCCGGCAACAAGAGTATCATCAATAAAAATAATTCTATCACCTGCTCTTATTCCCAACTTCTCGGAAGGTCCTCCAGGTATTGGATTAACCACAAGCAAAGTATCGTCTAAAATATTAAACTGAATACCTACGCCATCAAAACTACCCTCTAAAGGTTCGTTCATTTTAGCAACTTCCTCTTTTGAGATATAAACTGAATGAGGGTCTAGCTCCTTTAACATTGCAACAATAGCTGTTTCAACTAATTTATCGGTATTAACCGAATCAACATAATAGCTATTTGCCAAACTTAGTACTCTACCAAATTTATATGTAGGCAAATCTAGTTGTGAAAAAACTATAGTAGGTATTAATAATACTACTGAAAATATTATACTTTTTATTTTTGTCATTTTTCTATTGTGTTAATTTATGTAAAGACCTTCTATATCAAGCTCTCTGTTATTTGAATAGAAGTTACTTGTTTCTGTATATTTTTTAAATTTTAAATTTTCCACTTCACTTCCTGTTGATAAATAATTTAATGAAGATAAATCTAATTTTTTACGGGGTGAGAATGTTGATGTTCTACTGGAAAACAAGCCCCATCCATTAACAATATTAGTAAAAGCCGGTTTTTCTTGCACAATACCATAAGTAGGTTTTGTTAAATCAATATACATAGATAAATCTTCTCCTGCCGATAAAAATTTATATCTTAGCGAATAAAAAATTCTATCTTCATTAGAAGGAGTTAGCTCTTCTGCTATAAAATTATAAAAAGTATATCCATTTAGCGTGAAGGCAAATGTTTGTCCTCCATCTAAACTTGTTGCATTTTTAGTTCCTTCGCTATGTGTTATTGTTTTTAGTTTATACTCTCCGTTTTCTTTTTCATAATAATCAACAACCAAAAAATACTCGAAATATTTAGCATTTATACCTGATTTAAAGCTATATTCAGGCGATAAATAATCGTTAGTATATAGAGCTATTTCATTTTTCTGATATGGACTGTTATATCCTAATGGAGGTAGTACAGTAACATCAGAAACCAACTTTGTTTCTGAACTTAGCTTATCTACACCAGAAATACTAATATCTAAAACAAATTTATAATCTGCAGAATTTTCTCCATCGGCTATTATACTGCCTTTATATATGTAAATAATATTATTATCGCTTGCAAAATATCCGGTATCCTTTATTATTGTATCTGTTTTAACAAATTCGTAAGTAGCAACAATATTATTATTTTTATATTTTACTATATGTACAATGGCATCATCATAATATAATGAATCAGATACTTGAGCCATTTCGCTTACGCTTGTCTCACCTAAAAAAGCTTTATTAAGTTTAATATATTGAATTGTGTCATTTTTATCTAAAAGAGAAAAAACAACAGGTATATTTTTATAATCTGCATTAACATTTAAGCTAGTATCACATGATATTAGAATAAAATTAACCAGTATTATATATAGTATATATCGTTTCATAAATATTAATTTGTTAAAATATTTACATTATGTTCAGTAATTATTTACATTTGCCCACAACTTACAAAAGTACATTATTTTATGTCTGTTCACAAAAAAATAAAAAAAATAACAACTCACGTTTTGAGTGAGATGAAACTAAAGAACGAAAAAATTGCAATGCTAACTGCTTACGATTTCTCGATGGCAAGGCTTGTTGACCAAGCAGGCATTGACGTTATACTTGTTGGTGATTCGGCATCTAACGTTATGGCAGGTAACGACACTACTCTATCAATAACTCTTGACGAGATGATAAATTATGCTAGGCCTGTAGTTAGAGCAACAGAAAGAGCTCTTGTTGTTGTAGATATGCCTTTTGGTACATATCAAGGCAACTCAAAGGTGGCATTATCGTCAGCAATAAGAATAATGAAAGAAACTGGCGCACACGCTGTTAAACTTGAAGGTGGTGAAGAAATTAAAGAATCGATTGAGCGTATTTTAAGTGCAGGAATACCTGTTATGGGACATTTAGGCTTAACCCCACAATCAATTCATAAATTTGGAACATATATAGTTAGAGCAAAAGAAGAAGACGAGGCTAATAAATTAATAGAAGACGCTAATTTACTCGAAGAACTTGGCTGTTTTGCAATTGTATTAGAGAAAATACCTGCCGAACTTGCCGAAAAAGTCGCTTCTACTGTAAAAATCCCTGTTATAGGTATAGGTGCAGGACCTATGGTTGACGGTCAAGTATTAGTTTTACACGATATGCTTGGATTAACTCAAGAGTTCTCTCCAAGATTTTTAAGACGATATCATAATCTATCATCTGAAATAATTGGTTCAGTAGAAAATTATATTGATGATGTTAAATCGCTTGATTTTCCTAATGAAAAAGAGCAGTATTAATTAATAAATTATGTACTTTTAGCAACACAATAAACCAATATAAATATGGAAAATTTAACCCCTAACAATTACCGAATTTTATTAGTTGATGATGACAACGATATTTTAGAGTTTTTATCGTATAATTTAAAAAAAGAAGGGTTTAACGTATTTACAGCATTAAATGGAAATGTTGCTATAGAAGAAGTTAAAAAAAACAAACCTCATTTAATTATTTTAGACATTATGATGCCCGAAAAAGATGGCATTGAAACATGTGAAACAATAAGGAACACTGACAATATTAATAATCCTATAATAGTATTACTAACTGCTCGCGGCGAAGATTATTCGCAAATAGCAGGTTTTAACGCCGGAGCTGATGACTATATAACAAAACCTATAAAACCAAAAGTTTTAATTAGTAGGATTTACGCATTATTGCGTAGAATAAATACCCAAACAAACAGTATAGACAAAAATATAAACATACTAAAATATAATAATTTAGAAATAAATAAGGAGAAATATATTGTTATTGTTAATGATGAAGAATTAATACTTCCAAGAAAAGAATTTGAACTCATTTTATTGTTAGCTTCAAAACCGGACAATGTTTTTACACGTGACGAAATATATGATAAAATTTGGGGTAATTCCGTTGTTGTTGGAGACAGAACTATAGATGTACATATTAGAAAATTACGTGAAAAAATTGGTGATAATTATATTAAAACTATAAAAGGGGTAGGGTATAAATTTACTGACAGTATTAACCCGCATTATTCATAGCAAAATAATTTAAAATAATGATGTTTGAGTGTTTTTACCAAGTATATCTTTACCAAGATGTTTATATGCTAATTCGGTAACTTCTCTGCCGCGAGGAGTACGTTTTATAAATCCTTCTTTAATAAGAAAAGGTTCGTAAACCTCCTCAACAGTACCGCCGTCTTCACCTATTGCTGTGGCTATTGTGGTAATACCAACAGGGCCGCCATTAAATTTATCAATAATAGTGTTAAGAATTTTATTATCTACTTCATCTAATCCTTTTTTATCGATATTAAGAGCATTTAGGGCGTAATTTGAAATTTCGATATCAATTTTACCGCTACCTTTTACTTGGGCAAAATCTCTAACTCTGCGTAACAGTGAATTAGCAATACGTGGAGTTCCTCTACTACGACGTGCAATTTCGGTTGCCGCATTTTCTTTTATAGGTACATTTAAAATACCAGACGAACGAGTTATTATACCGGCAAGTATTTCTTTATCGTAGTATTGTAGGTGTGAATTTATTCCAAATCTTGCACGTAATGGGCTGGTTAATAGCCCTGAACGTGTTGTTGCACCAATTAATGTAAAAGGATTAAGCCCAATTTCTACCGACCTTGCGCTTGGTCCTTTATCAATCATTATATCAATTTTAAAATCTTCCATTGCTGAGTATAAATATTCCTCAACAATAGGGGATAGGCGGTGAATTTCATCAATAAAAAGAACATCACCTTCTTCTAAACCGGTGAGTAAACCTGCTAAATCGCCGGGTTTGTCTAAAACAGGTCCTGATGTAACTTTAAAACCAACGTTAAGTTCGTTAGCAATAATATTGGCAAGTGTAGTTTTTCCAAGACCGGGAGGCCCGTGCAACAATACATGGTCTAGCGAATCGCCACGCATTTTGGCAGCTTGCACAAAAACTTTTAAATTCTCGGTAATAGAATCTTGCCCTTTAAAATCTGAAAAACTTAAAGGACGTAGTTTATTCTCAATTTCTCTATCTGTTTCCGATACGTTTTCGTTGTGCATTTCAAAATCCTCGTCCATAGTACAAAAATATTAAAAATTTATGGTTTTTCTTTTTTTGATGATGATAATTTATTTTGATACGTATTTTGTCTAATTTTTATAAAAGGTGAAGTTTATTCTTGAAATTGTTGTCGTAAATAAATTTGTAATAAAAAATATAAAAATTTAATGTTTATCTAGTTTTGAAACTATACTGTTAACCTCACCATCTTTAAGCTTATTTGTTATTTTATCTCCTTTTTTAATTTTATCTATGCTTTTTATTATCTTATTGTTTATAGTAATATACGAATAACCTTTTTGTAATAGTTTGTCAGGGTTATTTGATTCTAGTTTTATTTCAGCAATATTTATTTCATTATTTTTTGCAATTAAATAATTATTTGAAATGTTTGTTATTCGTCTGGTTAAGCGATTTAAATTATTTAATCTTGAAGAGTTAAATAGTTCTGAAATGTATTTAGTTTTAATGCCAATATTATTTAACTTATTGAGTTCTTTTTCTGAAATTAATGAAATTCCACTCTTAAAATTATTAGCAAGTTGTGTTATAAAATATTTATTTTCTGAAATTATATTTTCTGAAAGATTTATAAATTTAGTTAATGTTTTTTCTATGTATATATTTTCGTTATCAATAATTTCTTCAGTATTATATTTTATGTTTTCGGCAAGTTCAAATAAATATTCTTTAAAATTGTTATTATTATTAACAATAAATTCGGCAGCAGCAGTTGGTGTTTTTACGCTTGTATTGGCAACAATATCAGCAATAGAGTTGTCGCGTTCGTGTCCTATACCGGTAATTACAGGGATTGGAAACTGGGTTATATAATATGCAATATTATAGCTGTCAAAAACTGTTAAGTCAGATTTTGCACCACCACCTCTTATTAAAATAAGCACATCGAAAAAGTCGGAATATTCAAAAATGCGATTAAATGCTTCAATAATAGAATCTTCAGCCTTGTTTCCTTGCATATATGCTTCAAACAATTTATAATGAAATTTAAAATTGTAAGGGTTGTTTTCAAGCTGATTTATAAAATCTTCGTAACCGGCTGCGGTGTTTGACGATATTATCGCAATTTTTTTAATAATTGGTTGAATTTCCAATTCTTTATTCATTTCAATAACGCCATCTTGTTCAAGAGTTTTTATAGTTTCTTGTTTTTGCCGTTCAATGTCGCCAAGAGTGTAGTTTGGGTCAATATCAATAATATTTATACTAAACCCAAAAACTTCGTGAAAGTTAACATCAGCTTTAAACAATATTTTTATTCCTTCCGAAAGAGGTTTACCTGTAACACTTTCGAAATATGGAGCTAACATTCGGTAGTTTGGAGCCCAAATTGTAGCACGGGTTTTAGCAAGTATTTTGTCAGAAAATTCATCTTTCTGAATAAGTTCTAAGTAACAATGTCCTGTTCGGTTTACAGTAATATTATTAATTTCGGCAGTAATGCTTATATAATCTACGAAATTATTTTTAATTGTTTCTTTTATCAGATTATTGAACTCTAAAAGCGAATATGTTGTATTTTTACTCAAGGTATATTAGAATATTTTTTTATAAATATGACAATATGGGCTACCTCCGGTACGGTAGTAATAATTTTGATGAGTAGCATCTGCTTCCCAAAATTTTGAAGCCGGAGTTATTTTTGTTGACACTTTATAGCCTTTATTTGTAAGTTCTTTTATGAGTTTTTCTGCTATCTGTTTTTGCTCATCTGATGTGTAAAAAATTTCTGAACGATATTGATCTCCAATATCAGGTCCAACACCTCCAATTTGTGTGAAATCGTGAGTCTCAAAAAATAATTTTAATACATCTTCAAAATCACTTTTTTCGGTATTAAATTCAACTTTTACAATTTCGGCATGTCCTGTTGTTCCGGTGCATACTTGTTCGTAAGTTGGGTTCTCTTTATCTCCACCCATATAACCAACCTCTGTTTTTATACTTGCAGGGTGCTTCTTCATAAAATATTCTGTCCCCCAAAAACAACCTGATGCTAAATATGTGATTTCTATTTTCATTAAAATATTTTTTACAAAAGTAGGTATTAATGGTGGTAAAACAAAAAGAGCCTTGGTTACCCAAAGCTCTTTTTGTTTTTAAAATTTACGTAATATTTGTTTTAGTATAAATATTCTGCATAATATTAAATTGCTATAACTTTTTTAATCTATTGTAAAAATTTGCATAAACTTTTTGTAACTCTGTCTTCATAATCACAGTTCAAATGTACAACACAAAAGCACTATATAAAAATGGGTTTTTACTGTTTGCTCTTATTGTACAATATTTGGTAGTTTATATTTTGTTTGACAATTAAGGCAAATTATTTCTAAAATCAGTTTTCTGTATTTATTAAAAGAAAAGTATCTTTGTAAAAAAATATATATAATGAATTTTGTAGAAGAGCTAACATGGAGAGGTATGATACACGATATTATGCCGGGTACCGAAGAGTTAATGGAAAAAGAAATGATAAGTGCTTATGTTGGAATTGACCCAACAGCCGACTCATTGCATATTGGTCATTTAGTTGGTGTAATGATGCTTAAACATTTGCAACTTTCCGGACATAGACCTCTTGCTCTTGTTGGGGGTGCTACAGGTATGATTGGAGATCCTTCTGGTAAATCAGCCGAACGTAATTTGCTCGATGAGGAAACTTTACGGCATAATCAAAACGCTTTAAAAGCTCAACTTGCAAAATTTTTAGATTTTGAATCAGAAATCCCGAATAAAGCTGAAATTGTAAATAATTACGATTGGATGAGCAATTTTTCTTTTTTAGATTTTATTCGTGATATAGGTAAGCATATTACAGTTAATTATATGATGAGTAAGGAATCGGTAAAAAAACGTATTGGAGCTGATTCTAAAACAGGTATGTCGTTTACCGAGTTTTCATATCAGTTAGTACAAGGTTACGATTTTTTACACTTATATAATGAGAAAAATTGTAAAGTGCAAATGGGTGGAGCCGACCAGTGGGGGAATATAACCACAGGTACTGAGCTTATTCGTAGAAAAGTGCAAGGCGAAGCATTTGCAATTACCTGTCCGTTAATAACTAAGGCTGATGGTGGTAAATTTGGCAAAACTGAAAGTGGAAATATTTGGTTAGACCCCGAAAGAACGACGCCTTATGCTTTTTATCAGTTTTGGTTAAATGTATCAGATGAAGATGCAAAAAAATACATTAAAATATTTACACTTTTATCGAAAGATGAAATTGATAATATAATAGCAGAACATTTTAAAGAGCCTGGATTTAGATTATTACAGAAAAAACTAGCCGAAGAAATTACTGTAATGGTTCATTCTCGCGATGAGTATGAAATGGCAGTAAAAGCAAGTAAAATACTTTTTGGCAAAGCAACATCAGACGAATTATCAAAGTTAAATGAAGCCACATTTTTAGCTGTTTTTGATGGTGTTCCTGTTTTTGAAGTTAACAAATCTGAAGTTGAAGCAGGTATTCATATAATGGAACTTTTGGCAGATAAAACAACAATATTTCCATCAAAAGGCGAGTTAAAAAGAACTATTAAAGGAAATGGTCTTAGTATTAATAAAGAGAAGTTTACCGATGAAAATGGTATTGTTGATAGCAAATATATAATTAACAAAAAATATATTTTAGCTCAAAAAGGCAAGAAAAATTATTTCTTAATTACTTTGGTATAAAAATGAATCTCATAGCCACAAGCGGATGAGGTATCTTTTTTGTAATACTATTATTTTATACGTCTCAAGGGGCGGGGATTAAACCTAAACAGATTAAATATCAGAATTTAAACCCCAATAAATAAAAGCTGCAAAAATAAAGAATCTAACAATTCTAAAAATAGCAAGTAGCATAAAGTTTTTAAAAGGGTAACGTAATATTCCTGCTATTAAAACTATAGGGGAGTACGGCAAAGGGAAGAGTGCTGCAAAAATTATAACTAAACCACCAAACTTCTTTACTTGTACAAAATATTTTTGATATTTACGTTCAATAAGTCTGTTAACTTTGGGTATACGTCTAATATTAAACCCAATTTTGTAAGTGAAATAACTTGCTATATATGACGACAATGCAAGGATTGTAACTCCCAACCATGGCGAAAAACAACTATGTGTCCATGCAATAAATAAATCGGGAGGTAAAAGACCTAAAAAAATTTCTGAAATAAAAAATACAATAAATATTAATGGTCTGTTTACATGGTTAAATAAATAATCGAATATTGCATTAAAATCAATTAAATATTTTTCGATAAGAATAAAAACACCTCCAATAACAATTAGCGAGATTACAAGTTTAATAAGATTTATACCTATAAACCTGTATATACCTGAACGCCTAAAATAATTATGATAAACATTTATGCGTTGCCTACTACGTTGTATTTTTTCTTTTGGAGCCATTAATTTGTGCGTGTAATACTAAAAACAAAATTATTAATTATATATTTGATATTCATTTTATTTTAACATCTTTTGATAAAGATTAATAAAACTTGTTTATGAGGTTAAGAACTGAAATTAAAATTAAAACAATTTTCCCAAAAATAGATTATAATTCTAAAATAATGTTTTTTGGTTCGTGCTTTGCCGAAAATGTAGGTGCAAAATTTAAAAATTCCGGTTTTAATATCAATTTAAATCCTTTTGGCGTGATATATAATCCTGCATCAATACAAGAAAATATGCAGTTGTTAATTAACAAAAAATATTTAACTGAAAAAGATTTATATTTTTCAAACAATTTGTGGTTTAGTTATAATCATCACGGAAAGTTTTCAAATATTGATAAAAATACTTGCCTAAGCATCATAAATACAAGTATGGAATACTCGGCTGAATATTTAAAAAATACTGATTATATTTTTTTTACATTTGGTACTGCTTGGGTTTATAAACTTATTTATGAAGATAAAATAGTTGCTAATTGCCATAAACAACCGGCTAAAATATTTGAGCGTTATAGATTGTCAATTACAGAAATAGTGAAATCATTTAAAAATTTAATAGATGAGATTAAGCTAATTAACAAAAATGTTAAATTTGTTTTTACAGTTAGTCCTGTTCGTCATTGGAAAGATGGAGCCAATGGAAATCAGTTAAGTAAATCAATTTTACTTTTAGCTATTGATGAAATTGTAAATAATGTTGATGATACTTTTTATTTTCCAGCATACGAGATAGTTAATGATGAGTTGAGGGATTATAGATTTTATGCTGATGATATGTTACATATTAGCAATGTTGCTGTAGAATATATCTGGGATAAGTTTAAACAATCGTTTTTTAGTGGTGATACTCAATTGTTAATTTTACAAATACAAAAACTATATAAAGCATCTAATCATAGATTATTAAACTCAAATTCAGAAGAATATAGAACTTTTATTGATAACAATATTTCTAAGATAGAGAGTATTGAAAAACAATATAAGATTTCATTAATCGAGCTTAAAAATAAATTTTACGCAATAAAAAAAGGAGAATAAATTCTCCTTTTAAGTTTCTATCAAATGTAAACTGTTAATTTTGAAGAGTAGAGTATCTTAAATATACAGTTTCTTCATAAGTCTCATCTTCTTTAAGAATAATTGCACCTTCACCCCAAAGAGTATCGTTCTTTTTAGGTACTGTATAAGCATAAACTCTTAAAATAGCCTCATATTTAAAATCAAAACTTACTGTTCCGCCAGAGCCGGTAACACCTTTTGTGTATAATCCTTCATCGCTGTCAAGGTCAGGCCTAACGTGGCCAACATTACCATGCTCATCATGTGTGTCAGGGTCAGCTTTTACAACGACTGTAGCTCCTGACTGATAAACTTCGTTGCCATCTTTATCGTTACCAATAACTGTAATTGTAGCTTTTGGGGCAGTAGGTTTTTTGCACGACGATGTTATAATCGCAGCAAATCCAATTATTACAAGTATATAAAATAATTTATTCATTTTGTATGTGTTTATTTTATTATTATTGTTTTTGTAAACTCAGCGTCTTCTTTAAATACTAAAGTTGCTCCGCCTGTTTTTGTACTATCTAAATATTCTTTCTCAACTTTTGCTTCAAAAACGCAATCCCTTTCAAATTCAAAAGTAGTAACACCACCTGAGTTTGTGTATTGAGTAACTTCTCGAGTCTTATCTTCATCAGCGTTGTTAACAACAGGGTCAACATATGTGTTGGCATAATCGCTATTAACGTAAACTGTAACTTTAGCGTTGCTAATTGTGTGTTCTGCTTCATCAATTACAGTTACTACAGCTGTTCGCATAACAACATCTTTTTTACACGAATTAAATGCGAAAAACGTAACTAGTATTAGCAACCAAATATTTTTATTTAAAATTTTCATACTTAATATAAAATATGTGTAATTTTGTAACTCACAATAATACAAAAAATGTTTAACTTATCAAAAAACAAATTTATGTTTCGTAATTATAAATTTATTATTATAGTATTATCGCTACTTAGTTTAAATTCGTGTTTCTTAAAGTCAACGTCCGATAAGAAAGACGTAAAAGCTAAAGGAAGAGTTGCTTTAATATCTACAAAATATGGTGATATGGAGGTTTTGTTATATGATAAAACACCACAACATCGCGATAATTTTATAAAGTTAGCGAATCAAGGATTTTACGATAGTCTGCTTTTTCATAGAGTAATAAGTAATTTTATGATACAAGGTGGCGACCCTACATCGAAAAATGCAACAAAAGGACAAATGCTTGGTAATGGTGGTCCCGGATATACAATACCAGCTGAGTTTGATACATCGTTAATTCATAAAAAAGGAGCGTTAGCCGCTGCACGAGAGGGTGATAATGTAAACCCTGAGCAAAGAAGTTCAGGCTCTCAATTTTATATTGTGCAAGGGCAAACTTTTACAGATAGTCAGTTAGCCCAATTGGAACAGAGACGAAATTCGCAAGCAAAACAAAATTATATTAGGAAATTTATTTCTAAAACACCTAGTATTAAACATAAATTAGATTCGTTACAAAAAAGTAGAGATAGAGAAGGTATAAGTAAACTTATATCAGAAATAGAAAAATCTAATAAAACAAAAATAGATTCTGTTTCAAATTTTAAATACTCAGCACAACAACGTAAAATATACAAAACTATTGGCGGTACACCACATTTAGATGGTGCTTACACTGTTTTCGGAGAAGTTATAAAGGGTGTTGATATTATTGACAGCATAGCAAATGTTAAAACAGGAAAAGCAAATAGACCTATTGATGATGTAGTTTTTAGTATAAAAATGCTAAATTAATGAAAAATACTAAGTTTGATATATTTAAACCAGATAATAAAATTTCGTTAAAAAAAGGTAGATTGTTAATTTCTGAACCTCTTTCTAACGATATATTTTTTAGTAGAACTGTTGTTTTGTTAACTGAATATTCCGAAAAAGAAACAATGGGTTTTGTATTAAATAAGTCATCGGAATATAAACTTTCAGATGTTGTTAATGAGAGTTTTAAATTTAACCCGAAATTAAATTATGGTGGACCGGTTGGGGTTGATACGCTTCATTTTATTCATAAATTAGGTGGTAAAATTCCTGGAACAGTTGAGGTTTTGCCGGATTTGTTTTGGGGTGGTGATTTCGATATTATAAAATTAATGTTGAAAGAAGGAACTATTACTGATAATGACATAAGATTTTTTATTGGGTATTCCGGTTGGTCTCCAAATCAGTTAGAAGACGAGGTGTCAAATGATTTTTGGCTTATTACTGAACATTCTGGAAATATTGCAATGGAATTTAGAAATAAAAACGATTGGAGCGGGTTATTAAATAGTTTGGGTGATAAATACAAACACTGGTCTAATGTTCCTGAAAACCCGAGTTTGAATTAGTGAAATTTGAGAAATTGCATGTAATCATGATTAATTTAATCATTAAAAAGAGCACAATAATACAATAAATAGAAATTAAATTGTAATAACTCAATAATATTTATATTTTTGTGTAAATGACAAATTTTATGAGCAGATTTATACTTGCTTTTTTATTGGTTTATAGTATTGCCGGATATTCGCAAATATCTATCGGGTTTACGGCAGATACAACACTTGGGTGCGATAATCTAACGGTTCAGTTTGCCGATACAACAAGCCAAACGGGAATAACTTCTCGATTGTGGGATTTTGGTGATTCAACAACTGATACATCACTAAATGTTACGCATATTTATGATGTTGTTGGAGTTTTTACAGTTAAATTAACATTAACAACTTTAACTGATACAGCTATAATATCTAAAACAATAACAATTAGGCAAAAGCCAAATGTCGATTTTGTTTCAAGTAAATATGCAAACTATACATTAACAGACACTTTGTATTTTTCATTTAGTAAAATCTATTATAAAAGTATTTCTGCAATTGATACTTTTAATTATATGTTTACTTGGGTTTTAGATACTGATACACTCGTTGATACGACTAATACAGTTGTTAAGCAATATAAACAAGAGGGGAAATATAAAACAACTTTAATAGTTTCTGCTTTTACAGGATGCAGCGATACTCTTACAAAAGAAATAGAAATAGTAAACAAAAATTTCTTGCCAAATATTTTCACGCCTAATGGCGATGGTCAGAATGATATATTTTATGCCCAAACAGATGGCGTTACAGCTTACGAATTAAAGATTTTTTCGCGCTACGGTACTATTATATATGTAAGTAAAGGTACAAAAGTTTGGTGGGATGGACGAACATCAGCAGGCGAAGAAGTTGTTCCCGGTACATATTATTATGTGTTAAAAGCTCAAGAAAGTGATGAGTTGCAAAAAGGAACTGTGTTTTTAAGCCGCTAACCTTATTCTAATGTCAATAAAACTATCGGTTGTAATAATTACATTTAACGAAGAAAAAAACATTGAAAGATGTTTAAAATCTGTTCAAGAAATTGCTGATGAAATAATTGTTTTAGATTCATTTTCAACCGATAAAACTGAAAGTATTTGCAGAAAATATAATGTAAAATATTTTCAACATAAATTTGACGGTCATATTCAACAAAAAAATAGAGTAATGAATATGGCTAATAATGATTATGTTTTGTCCTTAGACGCAGATGAATGTTTAGATACAACATTGACCGATGAAATTAAAAAAATCAAAAAAGAATCTACACATAGAGCATACGAATTTAACAGACTTACAAATTATTGTGGAAAATGGATAAAGCATTGCGGTTGGTATCCTGATGTTAAACTTCGTATTTGGGATAAAAATATTGCAAAATGGGGGGGCGTAAATCCACACGACAAAGTAATAACTAACGAAAATATTGAGGTTAAACATTTAAAGGGCGATTTGCTGCATTATTCGTATTACTCAATAAATCAACATATTGCACAATTTAATAGTTTTACTGAAATTGGAGCTAAAGAGGCATTTAAAAAGGGTAAAAAGTCTAATTGGTTTATTGCAACATATAAAGCCATTTGGAAATTTATTCGCGATTACTTTTTTAAACTTGGCTTTTTAGATGGTTATTACGGTTATGTAATATGTGCCTTGTCATCGCAAGCAACATTTGCTAAATATTTAAAATTACGCGAACTTAATAAAAATGCAAAAAACTAATGGCGTTAAATAATAGCATATTAATAAGCCGTACCGATAGTTTGGGTGATGTAATTTTAACTCTACCAATGCTTGGGATAATAAAAAAACAATTTCCTAAAATTAAAGTTTATTTTTTAGCAAAAAACTATGCCAAAGCAATTATTGATGCTAGTGAAAATGTAGATGAGTTTGTAAGTTATGATGAACTTGTAAAATTATCGGAAAAAAAGCAAATAGAATTTTTTATAGATTTAAGACTCGATGCAATAATTCATGTTTTTCCTAATAAATTAGTAGCCCGTATAGCTAAAAAAGCAGGCGTGCAGGTGAGAATTGGTACAAGTCATAGGCTATTTCATTGGACAACCTGTAATGCATTTGTAAAATTAGGTAGAAAAAACTCTAATTTACATGAGGCTCAATTAAATTTAGAATTATTGAATCCGTTAGATATAAATATAAATTACCCATTAGAAGATTTGTATAAATTTTATGGGTTTACAAAAATTAAACCTTTGCCTGATGAATTTAATAACTTATTATCCAAATCTAAAAAAAATATAATATTACACCCTAAATCAAAAGGAAGTGCAAGAGAGTGGGGGCTAGATAATTTTCAACGATTAATAAATATTTTACCTAAAAACGAATATAAAATATTTATTACAGGCACTCAAGGTGAGGGAAATTTAATGACAGATTTTTTACTGGAAAACAAGGGTAAAATAACTGATTTGACAGGAAGAATTTCGCTTGATGAGTTAGTTAGCTTTATATCAAATTCCGATGCGTTAATAGCTGCAAGTACGGGACCGTTACATATTGCAGCTGCGGTAGGTATTAAAGCTATAGGCATTTTTGCACCTATGAGACCTATTCACCCCGGAAGATGGATGCCATTAGGTAAAAATGCAACATATATTGTTAAAGAAGAATACTGTGATGATTGTAGAAAATCTAAAGTATGTAAATGTATTTTGGATATCACACCTCAGCAAGTTCTAGAGAAATTAAAATAGTTTTATTCGCCAATTTTAATTAACTCTATATCAAAAATTAGGGTTGAATATGCAGGGATAGGTCCTGTTTTTTTTTCGCCATAAGCTAAATGAGAAGGGATAATAAGTTTAGCTTTTTCGCCCTCGCTCATATAAGAAACGCCCTCTTCCCAACCGGCAATAAAACCTTTATCTCCAAAATTGTAAATTAGAGGTTTGGCTCTTTTTAATGATGAGTCGAATATTTCACCATTAATAAATTTGCCTGTATAATGAATAATTAATTTATCTCCTTTTTTAGGTTTCTTTCCGTTACCTTTAGTTTCTACTATATAATACAACCCTGACGCTGTTGGCTTTATTGTTATGTTTTCTTTTTGTATAAAATCTTTTAACATATCCTCTTCAAGCTTTTGTTTATCGATGGCTAATTCTTTTTTTTCTTTTTGTACTTGTAAATTATCAGCTATTCCTAGTATTTTCACATAAAAAATAAGTTTTCCTCCAAATTTAACTTCTTCAGGAAGAGTTTTGTAACCTCTACTTAGTGTGTAAAAATCTGTAGCATCAACTTTAAAAATTGCACTGTCGCCTATATGCATCATAGAAATTGCTTCGTCTATACTTCCAATATAATTTGGCTTTTTTAATACCATTTTGTAATTTTTCCCTAATTCTCTTGAGTCAAAAATAACATCACCTTTCTCATTAGTGTATATTAATTTTAAAATAAGTATATCGTCAACTTTTACTTTTGTTGAATCAGCATTTTTTATGATAAATTCATAGTAAATATCATTATCGGTTCGTGTGAATTCGTTTGTATTGCACGAAAATATTATTGCAATAAAAAGTATCGATATTAGTAAATATATTTTTGGTGTGTTCATAATGTAAAGTTTATCCCAAAATTAATAAATTATAAGAATATTTATATTTTAAGATTTGTTAAAAAATGTGTTTATACAAAAGTTTTTTGTGATTATTAGCTGTGCGACACAGCATCTAATTATAATTCTTCCTATAAAAGCGTAAATATTTCTCAATATCTTTATCGTCTCTAAGTTTTTCGAAATTTTCCTTAGATATAATAAATTGTTGGTAATCCATTGGACGGAGGCTTGTGAAAACATCGCTACGTTTAGTAATTATTTTAAAATATTTACTTGCTTGTCTGCGATTTTTGAGAGTTTTAACAATAACAAACTGAATATTCTTATTAAAAGGAATTTTCTTAGCTTCAAAATCGAACATTAAAAAATTCTCAACATTATAACTTGTTATATCAAATTTAATTCTATTAATATCAATATCGTTATTCTCAATAGCTACAACATAGTAATGTTTTGCATCTTTGTTATACTTATAAAATTCTTGAGCAATAATTTCGTCAGGCGTAGTTGTTGTTGCACTATCAATAGGTGTATTTGCATTGTCAGTAACGTAACTGCTTGTTTGCCCTTGAGGAATAAAATTAGTGTAGTTTTCTGCTGTTACTCTTGATAAAATGTAGTCTGCTGTTGCTTTTTCATCGCTGTTAGGATAATCATTAACAATAGAAGTAAGTTCTGCTTTTAGCTCGTCAACATTACCTGTACCTCCTATTGAAAGTGCTTTTAGCAACTTGAATTTTGAAACTAATGGGTTTTCTGTAAATACTGAATCAGCGTAATTTGCAAACTCAATTGTTTTCGAATAATTTCTTCTCCTAAACTCTTGGTAAGCCCTATCGTAAAGATTATAAATTTTGTGATTCTCAGCTTCTAATTCAGCCAGGTAATCGGGATTTGTTAATATTTTTGCAAAATTACTATTTGGATATTCAGAAACTATTAAATTCTTATAATGTTCTTTTTTGGGGTCATCTTTATTTAGCATTGCCGCTTGATACGAATAGTACCAAGCCTCTAATTCATTCTCGTTTTTAGGGTAACGTCTGTTAAGTTCTTCAAAGCTTTCTATTGCTTTCGGAAAGTCGTTTAGTTTATCTTTATAAACTTTACCTGCATTAAAAAGCCCTGCTTTTATTTTATTATGCGACACTTCTAAAAGAGAGTCTGTTAGTGGTAGGTCGTGCATATAGTACTCCCTACTTTTAGGGTCAAAAGTATTTATTGTTGATGAGTCAATCTCTGTTTGGTCATCTTCTGCAATTTCTTCAAACGACACACTAGTTTTATCTTTTCTACGCCAATTATCTTCTAATTTTCTATTTCCCCACTTACGTATGAATTCTGATTTTCCCATACTTAACGATGTTGTATTATAAAAATACCATTTTCCTGCTTGCGATTGGTTGTTTATATTTCCTCCATTATTTTGCCCAAACATCATATTATCCATAATACGCTGTTGTTCTTCGGCGCGTTTTCGAGCTTCTTCTTCTTTTAATTTTTGAATAATTCCATCAATAAGTTTATTCCTTTCTTTAGGACTCATTGCGGCTACTTTCTGTAAGCTATCTTGTTTACTTACTTCGTTTAGGTTGGTTATAAGTTCATTTAAAATTATTGTTTTTGCTGATAATTCCTCATAACCGGGGTAGTCTTTTGGTAAAAATGACATACAACTATCATAATAAGCTTGCGAGTTTGGGTAATCAGGTCTCTCAAAATATAAACGACCTAAATTTAAAAAAGATATGGCTTTTTGTGCATTATTACTTACGCTAGTCTCTGCCGATAATTTAAAATTCTTTATTGCTTCGGGTTTGTTACCGTCTTTAAGTGCAATATTACCAATTGCAAAATATATTTGGTCTTGATAATCAATGTTTTTATCGTCTTTAAGCATTTTCTGAAGTTGCTTAGTAATTTCTTTTCCTCTGCCTGAATTGTTATCATACGATGTTGCACGATTAATTTTTGCATTAAATGCCATTTCGTAGGGAGGGTTCATTTTAATTACTTGCCTATACATTTCAGAAGCTTTTTTAAAGTCGTTCTCGTGTTGATATACTTGCGCTAAAATGTATTTGTACCTAACTCTATACTTTTTCTTTTTTTCGGTATTAATAGAATTTATTAACCAAGGAACAGCATCTTTATATTTTTCTTTTTTTATGTAATAATCTGCATAAGTTGTTGCTAAATCTTCCTCAAGTTTTTTAGGTAGGTTTTTTTCACCATCTAATCGTTCAAGGTTTTCAATTGCATTTTTGTATTTTTTTTCCAGTAAATCTAATCTGGTAATCCATATTAGTGCTTCATATTTAATAGGATTGTTAGGAAACTGTGATACAATAAAATTGAAATTTGTTCTGGCAGAAGCATAATCTTTTTTATATACATAAGCTTTTCCCATCATTAAATAGCTGTCGTCAACCCAGTTATTAAATTCTTTTTTAGCGTAAAATTCTTTTTCGCTTTCGGTTAATTTACCTTTTTTTCTTTTTGGCTTTGCTGTTATAGAGTGTTTTTTTATTACTTTCGATGCCTTTTCAATAGCTCTATCCATTTTACCTGAAATACTACCTAAATTGCTGTTATTCTCATAAATAAATAGTGGTAACATTTTAGTAAAATCATCTTTTTGCGATTTGTCAAGTGTCCGCATGCCATCTTTAAATGCTTCTCTACCGTTAAAAAATGCATTGTAATGTGCTGTAATATTATGGTACGTTCTTCGTAAAGCAGTGTTCTTTTTTGTTGAACAAGCATTAATCAAAATAATACTAATTAATAAAAAAACTATGTATAAATATCCTTTATTCAAATCTTGTAATGATTACTTTCTGATAACTTACAAAAATCACTTTTATTATTGATATATAAAAATATTTTTTTGTAATTATTCTTTGAGTTTGCAGTTTTGTTGAAAACAATGATGTGTAGATTCGTCATTTTACCGTAAAGTGTTAATATTGAGTATTATAATTTAAAGTAACAAGTATTTATACATGTTGATAACACTTTAAATTTTAATGTCTGTAAATTTAATATTTTACTGTTATTTAGTTATTTTTGGAAGTTGCGTATATAATTATAAAAATAACAAAATGTTTTACAAAGTAATATTTATTGTTTTATTAGTTTTTTCGTTTAATTTTAGTTATTCTCAGTCAGATACAATCAATAGAAAATCTGATGTTGGAGCTAAAATAGGTTATTGGATAGTTAAATTTGATAATGGAAAAATTAAAGAGGAAGGTACTTATATTGATGGTAAAAAAGAAGGTTTATGGAAATCTTATTACGAAAATGGAAATAAACAAAACGAAATTGTTTACAAAAAAAATAGACCTAACGGATATGCTAAATTTTATTACGAAAATGGAAATTTATCGGAAGAAGGCTTATGGAAAATAAACAAATGGGTAGGCGAATACAAAATGTATCATCAAAACGGTAACCTATCGTACGATTGGAAATATAGCGAAAAAGGAAAACGTACCGGCGAACAGAAATATTATCATTCAAATGGTAAAATAATGATAGAAGGAAAGTGGAATGAAGGTAAAGAAGATGGCGTTATAAAGCAGTATGATGAAACAGGTAAGCTGGTTTCAGAACGTACTTTCGTTGATGGTAAACAAGATCCAAGCTCAATAAAATATTACGACACAAATAATAAAACATCAGAGGAAGATACTGTAAAAGCAAAACCAAAAGAAGAAAAAAGTAAATGGCCAAAAGGCTATCAGCGAAAGCGACTAAATGGAGTATTACAGGAGGATGGTTTTTACGAAAAAAATAAACTTAAAGATGGTAAAAAATATTACTATGATGAGGATGGAAATCTTGAGAAAACAGTAATATATAAGGATTTTAAAATATCAGATATTCAATATAACTAATAAAAAATGACAGAAAATAAATTCTATATATACAATTCGTTATCTCGAAAAAAAGAAGAGTTTAAACCAATTATTGAAGGGCATGTTGGAATGTATGTATGCGGACCTACCGTTTATGGTGATCCACATTTAGGGCACGCTCGCCCTGCAATAACTTTCGATATTTTATTTCGATATTTAAAATATTTAGGAAATAAAGTTCGCTATGTTAGAAATATTACCGATGTAGGGCATTTAGAAAATGATGCAGACTCAGGTGAGGATAAGATTGCAAAAAAAGCACGTTTAGAAGAGCTTGAACCAATGGAGGTTGTGCAGTATTATACCGACAGGTATCATTTGTTTACCGATGCTTTGAATGTACAACATCCAAGCATTGAACCACGTGCTTCGGGGCATATAATAGAGCAAATGGAAATGATTGAACAAATCGATAAAAATGGCTTTGCTTACGAGGTAAACGGCTCGGTATATTTTGATGTTAAGAAATATAACCAAGCACATAATTACGGAAAGCTTTCGGGTAGAAAAATTGAAGATATGCTCGAAAATACTCGTACTTTAGATGGACAGGACGATAAGCATTCAAGCATAGATTTTGCACTTTGGAAAAAAGCAAAACCAGAACATATTATGCGATGGAAATCGAAATGGAGTGATGGTTTTCCGGGTTGGCATTTAGAGTGTTCTGCAATGAGTACTAAGTATTTAGGGCAGCAGTTCGATATTCACGGAGGCGGTTTAGATTTGCAATTCCCACACCACGAATGTGAAATAGCACAAAGTACTGCAGCAAATGGTAAAGAATCTGTAAAATATTGGATGCACAATAATATGATTACTATTAATGGTCAGAAAATGGGAAAATCATTAGGTAATTTTATTACTTTAGAAGAGCTCTTTACAGGTAGTCATAAATTGTTAGAGCAAGCATATTCGCCAATGACAATTCGCTTTTTTATTATGCAAGCTCATTATCGTAGTACAGTAGATTTTTCTAATGAAGCCCTGCAAGCTGCACAAAAAGGTATGGAGAAATTAGTGAAATCTATCGAAGTTCTTGGTAAAATTAAGCCGGCAGATAAATCTACCGTTGAAATACAAACAGTTATTGATGCAACTTTTACCGCAATAAATGATGATTTGAATACTCCAATTGCAATATCAAAACTTTTTGATGGTGTAAAAATTATAAATTCGCTTAACGATGGCAAAGAAACTATATCTAAGCAGGATTTAGAAGTGTTTATAAAGTTTTATAATGATGTTGTTTTTGAAATTTTAGGTCTTAAAAAGGAAGAAGCAAATAGTTCTGATAATACCGTATTCAATAATGTGGTTGATTTATTACTTCAACTTCGTTTAGATGCAAAAGCAAATAAAGATTACGAAACATCTGACAAAATTAGAAACAAATTAGCCGAGCTTGGCTTTGAAATAAAAGATAAAAAAGACGGTTTTGAGTGGCAGTTTAAAGGGTAGTTATATATCGACCAAATAAAATAAAATGAACAAATTAATATACGGTTTTTTGTTTTTACTGATATTACATTCATGTGGTACAGACAAAGAAGAAAAAATAAACAATCAGCAAAAAGTTAAATCAACAAAGACATTCAAACCAAAACATATAACATCGCCATATAATGGTTCTGAGTTTACTATTGGCGATACAATTACAGTTATAACTGAAGGTGGCGACAATAAAATTGATTCAATAATTGTTGATATTGATGGTTTTGAATCTGCAAAATATTTAGTTTCTGATAATAAGTTTGTAATTTTAACTAATCAATTACCTGTGGGTAAACATTATATAAATGTACAATCGTTTAAAAATGGAGAACGAAAGCAAGATAATATTGCAGTGTTTTTTAAATCGGATATTAAACCAAAACAGATAAAAGCTATAGTAATAAAAAAATATCCACATAATACAAAATCATATACTCAGGGGTTAACTTTCGACGAAGGCAATTTATATGAAGGAACGGGGCAGTGGGGAGAATCTGCACTTAAAAAAATTGATTTAGAAACAGGGAAAGCTCTTGAAATATACAGTTTGCCAAGCGAAATTTTTGGCGAAGGAATAGTTGTATATAAAGATGAAATAATACAGCTTACATGGCAGGCTCAAAAAGCATTTGTTTTCGATAAAAAAACATTTGAACTTAAAAAAACATTTACCTACGATACTCAAGGTTGGGGAATAAGCAATTATGGCAATAATTTAATAATGAGTGATGGTTCAAATATTCTGTACGTACTTGAACCAAACACATTTACTGTGATAAAGCAAATTGAAGTTTATGATAATGTGCGAGCTGTTACAAATTTAAATGAGTTAGAATATATTGACGGTAAAATATATGCAAACGTATATTTAACAAACTTAATTGTGGTAATAAATCCTGAAACCGGAAAAGTAGACGGGAAAATTGATTTATCACAAATAACACCACAAAAATACAGGGAAGAACACGATTTGGTTTTAAACGGAATAGCCTATAATACACAAAATAATAAATTGTATATAACAGGAAAACGTTGGGATGTACTTTTTGAAATTAAACTAAATAATCAATAATAAAGATGAGGAAAATACTATTTATATTATTTATTTCAATATTAGTAATAAGTTCTTGTACAAAAGAAAAAGAACTATCGTCTATAATGAATGCTGTACCTATTGATGCAAGTATAATAGTGGAGATTCCTAAATACAACGATTTTGCAGGTAAATTGCAAACAAACTCTGATTATTGGGTTGAATTAAAAACATTTCCTGAATTTAAAAAACTAGATGAAAGTATTATTAATTTTGACTCACTCATCAGGAAAAATATAGATTTTAAAACAGCTTTTTTTAATAAAAAAGTTTTGGTTTCGGCTCACAGTATAGGTAAAGATGATGTTGCTTTTTTATATGTTATACCTAACAATGCTACAGTTGATTATAACAAAATTATTAATATTATTAATATAAAAGATGCTGATGTTATTAAAAATATATACGATGAGGTTAATATTTATACAGTAAAAAAAGAAAAAACAAAACATAGTTTTTCATTTATAAGCGGAGTTATTTTATTTTCAGAATCGCAGTTGTTAATCGAAAAATCTATACGCCAAATAAAAGCAGGGGCATCACTTTTAAATAAAAACTCGTTTAGTAAAATTGCATTAACAGCAGGAGCAAATGTCGATGCAAACATATATATAAACCCCAATATTATAACCCAAATACTTAAAAAGATTTTAAATGCAAAAACAATAAATTATTTAAACAATAACAGCCCTTTTATAGGTCAAACCGAGTTAGATTTTAACATAAAAAAGAATGAAATTTTACTAAATGGGTTCTCAAATATTTCCGATTCGTTAAATCATTATTCAAACATATTTGCACACCAAAAATCTATAAATTTTGAAGTAGAAGAAGTACTTCCTGCAAATACTTCAATGTTTTTAATGTATGGAATATCCGATAAGTTACATTTTAAATCAGATTATAAATCTTATTTAGAAACAAGTAATAAACTTTTGATTTATAATAAAACCCTATCTAAAATTAAGAACAAATATAATTACGATTTAGAAAAAGAATTTTATTCGTTTTTAGAAGAAGAATTTACTTTAGCTTATACCGATATTAACAAATTAAATATTTATCAAAATGCCTTTGCTATATTTAAAACCTCGAGCAAAAGTATGGCAAAAGATAGATTGTCTGTATTATTAAATGCATACGCAGGAATAAAGGGTATTGAAACAACTGAACTAATTACAAATTATAATATCGATGATGAAACATCGTACGAAATATATAATTTACCATTAAATATACCGCAAACATTATTTGGAAATTTATTTTCACGAGTTACAGGCGAGTATTACACTTTTGTTGATAATTATATAGTTTTTGGAAATTCAATAAAATCATTATCAGAATTAATACACGACAATGTTTTGCATAAAACTTTAGAAAATAATATTGCTTACAATAAAGTTAAAGATAGAGTTTCCTCTGATGCAAATATTAATTTATACGTTAATTTGCCTGTTTTTTACGATGTTATTGATACATATTTAACCGATAATTTACGAAATAAATTAGATAATAATTCTGAGTTAATGAATAAATTTCAAGCATTAATATATCAATCTAGCAAAGAAAAGGAGTTGATGTACAATACAATATATTTAAAATACAACCCGGTTTTTAAAGATAAACCCCGAACAATTTGGGAAAGTAAATTAGACACAACAATAAATTTTAAGCCAAGAATTTTTATTAATCATAGAACCAAGAAAAAAGAAATTTTTGTACAAGACTTAAAAAATACAATTTATTTGATAAATAGTTCAGGTAGAGTCCTTTGGAAAAAAAATATTCAAGAAAAAATAATTGGTAAAGTTTATCAGATTGACTTATATAAAAACGAAAAACTTCAATATTTATTTAATACCGCCAGCAAAATTCATTTAATAGACCGAAATGGTAATTATGTTGAGCGATATCCTGTGTTACTGCCATATAAAGCAACTTGCGGACTTGGATTATTCGATTACGATAAATCGCGTGATTATCGTATATTAATAGCTGATGAAGATAAAAATGTAAGCTTATATAATGGCGAGGGCAATATCTTGGAAGGTTGGGAATTTGGAAAAACAGATACTTATGTAAAAACAAAACCTCAGCATTATAGAATCGACGATAAAGATTATATAATTTTTGCTGATAGTTTAAAAACATACATCCTTGACCGTAAAGGGCATTCTCGTGTTGATGTAAAATCGTTTTTTGCAAAAGCTAAAAATAGCCGTTTCTATTTAAACTTAAAAACAGAAACTCATGGCGACCGTCTTATAACTACCGATATTAATGGGCAAATTAAGTTTATATATTTCGATGGAACCGTAAAAACTTTTAAATTCGATAATTTTTCTCACTCACATTATTTTTTGTATAAAGATATTGATGGTGATTTTAAGTACGATTATATTTTTGCTGATGGAAATAAAATTATTGCATACAATTACAAAAAAGAAGAAATATTGTCATATGCTTTTGATGGTGTAATATCAACAAAACCATCGTATTATCAATTCCCTAATAATGTAAAAAAACTTGGAATTACAGTTAAAGATTTAAATCAGATTTATCTATTAAATAATGATGGCGAATTACACAAAGGTTTTCCTTTAAAAGGAAGTACATCGTTTAGTATAGCAAGATTCAAAAATATAGATTCAGAATTTAATCTTATCGTTGGTTCTGATAATGAGTTTTTATTTAATTATAAAGTTAATTAATATTTATTTGATGTTAATTTTGATAATAGATTTTTATTTGATTGGACAGAAATAAATGAATAATAAAAATATTAATTTGACCCGTAACGGGTCAGCCTTATATAGTTTGTTAATATTATAAATATATAATCCCTACTCTCAAATATATATTCATATTTGGTTGACATTGTAAGGAAGGACTATGGATTATAATTTGAATGTTTTAAAATACAAAAATGTAATAAAAATGATTTTGTAAACTTTATATAAAATATTTTACAACTAA
>CAMZKE010000104.1 GCA_947311115.1 uncultured Bacteroidales bacterium
CTTTATAAACAAGGGGTTCTTTTTTGAACTTACATAGTTTTTGCTTTGTAAATCAATAAAAACGTTATAGTTTTATACTCTAAAATTTATTTAGGACAGTATTGATCTTATACCTATATATAATCATAAGAATAAAAAAAAGTGTAAATTTGTTATGATTGATATCAACAACTTCCTCGGGAATTTGCAAATGTATATAAACTAAATCAATAGATAAAAAATAAATGCAAAATTTTATTGAAATAAGTTGTTTAACAACATATATAGATATATTTTTGCGGTTTAAAAAATATAAAGTTTAGTATAACTAATTGAACTACTTATGGATAACATATTATTTTATTTGCCTCTAGCAGGTGTAATCGGACTAATTTTTATGTTCGTAAAATCATCTTGGGTTAAGAAGCAGGATGTAGGTACTGAGAAAATGGCTAAAATCGCCAAAAACATTGCAGATGGAGCAATGGCATTTTTGAAAGCTGAATACAAAGTGCTTTCAATATTTGTTGTAGCTGTAGCCGTATTATTAATTTTTAAAGGTAATGCTGAGGCAAATTCACACGCATTGGTTGGTTTATCTTTTGTTGTTGGTGCATTAATGTCGGCATTAGCCGGTTTTATTGGAATGCGTATTGCAACTAAAGCAAACGTACGTACAACTAACGCTGCTCGTACATCATTAAACAAGGCATTAGAAGTTGCTTTTTCCGGTGGTGCTGTAATGGGATTAGGTGTTGTGTCGTTAGGAGTTATCGGACTCTCTGTTCTATTTATTCTGTATAGTACAATTTTCGATATTAATGCTACTAAAGCAATCGAAGGTTATAATGGATTAACAACAATCTTAAATATTATTTCAGGTTTTTCTTTAGGAGCATCTTCAATTGCCTTATTTGCACGTGTTGGTGGTGGTATTTATACTAAAGCTGCCGATGTTGGAGCTGACCTTGTTGGAAAAGTTGAAGCTGGTATTCCAGAAGATCACCCATTAAACCCTGCAACTATTGCAGATAATGTTGGTGATAACGTAGGTGATGTTGCCGGTATGGGTGCCGATCTTTTTGAATCGTTTGTTGGGTCTATTATTGCAACTATGGTTTTAGGAGGAGTATTCTTTAACCTTCCTGCCTTCGAAAGCTATAAATTAGGAGCTGTAATGTTACCTTTAGCACTTGCTGCTACCGGTATTATTATTTCTGTTATTGGAACTTTCTTTGTTAAAGTTAAAGAAGGGGGTAATCCTCAAACAGCATTAAATATTGGCGAATTTTTTTCGGCAGGGTTAATGATTGTTGTTTCTTACTTTATGATAAATAAATTTTTACCTGAAACTTGGTCTTTAAACGGAACAGAATATACTTCGCTAGGTGTATTTATAGCAACTATTGTTGGTTTATTGGCAGGTTTAGGAGTTGGTAAAATTACAGAGTATTATACAGGAACAGGAACAAAGCCTGTTACCAGCATTGTTAAACAATCTGTTACAGGTCCGGCAACAAACATAATTGCCGGTTTAGGTGTTGGTATGATGAGTACAGCAATTCCAATTTTATTAATTGCAGCTGCTATTATATTATCGTTCCATTTTGCCGGATTATATGGTATTGCAATTGCTGCTGTTGGAATGTTAGCAAATACAGGAATACAATTAGCTGTTGATGCTTATGGACCTATTTCTGATAATGCCGGTGGTATTGCCGAAATGGCAGAATTACCTAAAGAAGTTAGAGAAAGAACAGATAAATTAGATGCTGTAGGAAATACAACTGCGGCAATTGGTAAAGGTTTTGCTATTGCATCGGCTGCTTTAACAGCTCTTGCTTTATTCTCGGCATTTATGCAACAAGCAAATATCGATAGTATTGATATTGCAAAATCTACTGTAATGGCAGGTTTATTTGTAGGTGGTATGTTACCATTTGTTTTCTCTGCTCTTTCAATGAATGCTGTTGGTCGTGCAGCTATGGCAATGATTCAAGAAGTTCGTCGTCAGTTTAAAGATATTCCTGCATTAAAAGCTGCCTTAGTAATAATGAAAAAATACGATGCTGATATAAGTAAAGCAAATCCGGAAGAAAGAGCTATTTTTGATGCTGCTGATGGTGTTGCTGAATACGATAAATGTGTTGATATATCAACCAAAGCATCTATTAAAGAAATGGTTTTACCTGGTCTGTTAGCTATTATTTCGCCTGTTCTTGTTGGATTTTTAGGTGGTCCTGAAATGCTTGGTGGTTTACTTGCAGGTGTTACCGTTACCGGTGTACTAATGGCTATTTTCCAGTCTAATGCAGGTGGTGCATGGGATAATGCTAAAAAAATGGTTGAAGATGGTGTTGAAATAGACGGAGTAAAATACGGTAAAGGATCTGAACCACACAAAGCTGCTGTTGTTGGCGATACTGTTGGAGATCCATTTAAAGATACTTCAGGCCCATCATTAAATATTTTATTAAAACTTATGTCAGTTGTGGCTTTAGTTATTGCTCCTAGTATCGCAATGACTTTATCTTCTGATGATACTATTATTGAAACAAAAGTTGAAGAAAGTGTTGTAACTACTACAGATATTAACACTCCAATAGAAAATATAGATAAAAACGGTACCAAAATTTTAACTACTGATACTATTACTATTTCACAAGGCGATAGTACTATTGTTGATATAAAAACAACTAAATTAACAGCTAATGGAGATACTATAGTTGAAGTTAATAAAATGGTTGAAAAAATAGAAACAAATAAAACAGAAGAAAATACTGAAGAGTAATTGTTTTATAAATATAAGAAACTTAAATAAAAAAAGCTCAGAATTTATTCTGAGCTTTTTTATTTTTTACTTGCCTTTAATCATAATAAAGTATCATTACGTAAACGTGAAAAATATTTAAACCCAATTATAGTAATTTCCTATATAAAAGGCTCTTTAGAAAAGTGTACCTCTACGAAAACATCATTTTATTATTAATCTGTTACTTTTTTCATACTTTTACGTCTTAATAACTTATACTAAACTTATTTACTATGAAACTACTTATACTTTCAATAATTATAGCTTTTAGCTTTAATATTGGTTTGGCACAAAACAAATCAAATAATTTTTACGATTTACAAAATGCTTATTACAAAACAACAAAAGATAAAAATATAAAAGGTTTTAAACGTTTTAAACGATACGAATGGTTTTACGAACCACGAGTTTATCCAACAGGAAATTATCCTAGTTCAAAATTAATTTGGAAAGAATCGCAAAAAGCAAATAATTTAAAAACTACAAACATAAATGCAAACTGGGTAAATATTTCGCCTATCACTGTTCCAAACCCTGCTGATACAACCTCAATTAATGGACTTGGTAGAATTAACAGTATTACATTTCACCCAACCGATGCAAACACAATATGGATTGGTTCGTCGCAAGGTGGCGTATGGAAAACTACTGATAATGGCAACAGTTGGGTATGTTTAACCGACAATTTACCAATGCTTAGAATAAGCGATGTATGTGTTAACCCTAATAATACTGATATTATATATATAGCCACAGGAGATATAAATTATATTGGCTTTAATACAATTGCAGCCGGACGAAACCCACAATACGGCATGGGAATAATGAAATCAACTGATGGCGGAGCAACTTGGAATACCACAGGTTTATCATTTAATTTAACCGATGGAGAATCATCATTAATAAGAAAAATTATTATCAACCCTAATAATTCTGACCAAATACTTGCCGCCGGGGTTGATGGTATTTATACATCGAATGATGCTGGCGATAATTGGACAAAAACAAGCGACGCAATGATTATTGATGTAGATATTAATCCTTTAAATAACAACACAATATACTGCTCAACATATTATAATAATTATGTACCGGAAAGTGGTGCTTATGTACTACGCTCATATAATTTTGGTGCAACTTGGGACACTTTAAACACCACAATTGTTCCTCAACAAAAAGTACAACGATTAGAAACAGCAATTGCACCATCTGATACAAATATTATTTACACAATCACTTGCGGTATGGACGAAGGATTTTATGCACTGTACAAATCAACCGATGCCGGAAATAATTGGAACTGCATTTCGGCGTACGATACCACAGGAATGGGAGGAGCAACAAAAGCACCAAATCTTTTTGGTTGGATGGACGGCGGTGTTTCCGGTTTTATTCCTGATGAAGGAGGACAAGGAACTTATGATTTGACTTTGGCTGTGGACCCAACAAATCCTGATTTTATATATTCAGGGGGTGTAAATATGTGGGGTTCTGATGATGGTGGTTTAACTTGGGATTTGGTTAGTTTTTGGGTTAAAACTTTTGGTTATAGCGTTCATGCCGACCAACACGTAGGAAAATACAACCCAATTTCGGGTAAATATTATCAGGCACACGATGGAGGTATTGATGTTGCCGATACTTTAATTATAGGTGATATTAATTATGTTTTAAATAACTGTATTGATTATGCAGCTTATTTGGCTGGCGATATGGATAATGTTTTAGCTGCGGGTTGTTATACACTACCTACAAATTGGACAAATATAACAAGTGGGTTACATATTACCGAATATTACCGTTTAGGATTATCAAAAACTAATGAAAATATGATTATTGGAGGAGCTCAAGATAATGGAACATATTTATATAATAATGGAACATGGTTATCAACATTGGGTGGCGATGGAATGGAAGCCTTAGTTGATATTTCTACTGATTCAATAATGTATGCAACAAATTATTCAGGTGCATTAAGCAAAAGTACAGATATGGGACAAACCTATACAAGTAGTTTAGAAACACCAATTACTGATGCCGGTGAGTACGGTGCTTGGGTTACACCTTATGTACTACATCCTGATAGTCATAATACAATTTATACAGGTTTTAACTCTGTATGGAAAAGTACAGATGGCGGAACAACATGGCATACAATAAGTAACAAATTCAGTACTTCGTTTTCAATTAGAGCGTTAGCTGTATCACAAATTAATCCTGATTCGGTATTATATGCATCTCATAAAAATAGAATTTATGTAACAAATAATGGCGGTTCTACAAACTGGACAGATATTTCAACAGGTTTACCCCTTAACGAAGCAATGATTTCATACATAGCAATAAGTAATATAAGTGATAGTACTGTTTGGGTTAGCCTTTCGGGATATGCTGATGGTAAAAAAGTTTTTCGTAGTGACGATATGGGAGCAACTTGGACTAATATTTCGGGTAATTTGCCAAATGTACCGGCAAATACTATTGTGTATCAGAATACTACAAGCGATATAACAAACGCACTATACATTGGTACAGATATAGGTGTTTTTTACACAAACGATTCGTTACAAGCTACAGCTACTCCGTGGATAGCATTTAATAACGGTATGCCAAATGTAGTTGTAAATGAGTTAGAAATTCAATACTCTGCAAAAAAAATACGTGCTGCAACTTATGGTCGTGGTTTTTGGGAAAGTAATTTATATTCATCACCAAATTCTGATAATGTTAATGAAATTGCAAAATCTAATTATTTAAAAATATATCCAAATCCTAATAATGGAGAATTTAGTATTTCTGCAAAATTAGATACCAAACAAAATGTATTAATTAATATTTTCTCGCTTAGTGGTAATAAAGTTTATACCGAAAAAGATAATTTATCTGGTAATTTTGTAAAATCAATAAATGTAAATAATCTTGCAAAAGGTACTTATATAGTGCAAATAACTTTAAACAACACTAAATATTCAGGACGTATTGTAATTAATAAATAATATGAAAATATTAACAATAGCATTCTTGTTTTTTTGGTTTTCGAACCCTGTAAGTCTTGTAAAATCGACAAAACAAGAATGGAAAGGTGGACAAGGTAAATCGGAGGGTGTAAGCTATAAAATACAAGTAATTGTTAAAAAATCTTCAGATTTTATAAAATTTACATCAGTAAAAATTAATGATAAAGAAAGTAGATTTAAACTTTTTAAAAATAACAAACTGTTAATAAAAGGTGAAGGTTTTAATAAGAATGATACAATAATTATTTCAACAAGCATAACATATAAGGTTGATGATAGAAAGCCTGTTACTCATCTTGATAATGTAGTTATTAATTACACCTACAAATCGAAAAATAAGGAACTGATAGTTAAAGAATTTGAAAAAATAAAGACTTTGATGTATCCTTAGTTTTGGTATTTTGAGTATTAATATATCTAATTATTACCTCAATTCTGCATGGTTTTTACTTTCTCTATCGATGATAAAACAAACAAAGAATCTATGTTTCTTTAAGTTACTTCTAATAATTACAATAAGGGTTAACTACTATTAAAACTAAAGTTATGTTGAACTTGTAATCTGTTTGAGTGTAATTCATGTCTCCTTTAGCCCGCATTATTCATAGAATCCAACAATATTACGTATAACCTACTTATAAACAATTTGTTATAGCAAAACTCAAATCACCAAAATTTGGATAATTAATTTTTTCATATACATTTTCCTGATACTTCGTTGCAAACCATTTGCAGTATTCATATACAGCAGCATGGTTCGTCGCCTTGTCTGAGAAAAAGAAAAACGCATGAATAATTCCATCTAACTAAATTA
>CAMZKE010000105.1 GCA_947311115.1 uncultured Bacteroidales bacterium
ATACATCAGCACAAAATATAAAGCCAAACGAGCAATATCCAAAAGATAAATTAAAAGAAGTTGAAGCTAAATTGTTAGCCGAAGCTAAACAAAAACAGCTAGAAGAAAACTACAAAAAAGCTATTGCTGATGCCGATGCTCAGTTAAAATCTAAAGATTACAGTGGTGCAAAAACCAATTATACAAAAGCTACCGGATTAAAACCAAACGAGCAATATCCAAAAGACAAGTTAAAAGAGGTTGATAGGTTATTATTAGCTATTGCACAAAATGCAAAAAAAGATGAGGAATATAAATCATTAATATCAGAAGCAGATAAACTTTTCTCTGCAAATAAATATGACGATGCCAAAGTAAAATATAATGCGGCTTTAACAATAAAATCGGCAGAACAATACCCTAAAGATAAACTTGCTGAAATAGATACAAAACTAGCAGAAATAGCAAATGTAAAAGCAAAAGAAAAGAAATATAATGATTTAATAGCATCTGGTGATAATATGTTTGATAGAAAAGATTACGAAAATGCTCGGACAAAATATTCAGATGCATCAGGAATAAAACCTAACGAAACTTATCCAAAAAATAAAATTCTTGAAATTGATAATAAATTACAAGCATTAGCAGAGCAAAAAAAGAAAGATGAAGAATATAATGATTTAATTTCTTCAGCTGATGCAAAATTTGCTGCAAATAAATTAAATGAAGCTAAACTTGATTATTTGGCAGCATCGCAAATGAAAAAAAATGAGAAATATCCTAAAGATAAGATAGCAGAAATTGATAAAGCGATTGCTAAATTAGCAAATCAAAAATCGATAAATGCAAAATATGATAAAGCTATTTCTACAGCCGATGTATATTTTAAAGCACAAAAATATAGCGATGCACTAAAAAATTACAATAAGGCAATAGAATTAAAGCCTACCGAGCAATATCCTAAAGATAAAGCAGAAAAAGCAGAAGCTTTATTAAAAGAAGCTGAACAAAAAGCTCTTGCTGACAAACAATATAAAGAACAAATGAAAAAGGGCGATGCATTATTAGCTGAAAAAAAATATGAAGAAGCTCGTGCTGAATATGTAAAAGCATCGGAAATGAAACCGGACAAGCAACAACCAAAAGATAAAATTGCAAATATTGATGCTACAATAGCTGTTTTAGCTGCCAATAAAAAGAAAAATGAGGAAAGAGATGCTCAATATAAAACATACATTTCGCAAGCTGACGGCTTATTAAAATCAAAAAAATATACCGAAGCTAAAGGAGTATATACCAAAGCATCGAAATTGAAAACAAAAGAGCAGTACCCGAAAGATAAAATTGCAGAAATAAAGGCTATATTAGATAAACAAAAAGCTCTTGCCAATAAAAAAGAAGAAACAAAACCTGAAGTGGTTAAACCTAAGCCACAATTAGCAGAATTAAAATTTACTACTACAGCAGAAAAGCGTAAATATTTATCTGCTCTTGCAAAAAAATATCCTGATAGAAAAACTGTGGAAAATTATAGCGAAGATAATGGAAAACAAATTAAACGTGTAATAATAAACAATGGTGGTATAGCCCACGAATACCGTCAAGTAACACAGCCTTGGGGTGCGAAATATTTCTTTAAAGATGGTAAAAGTATTTCAAAATCAGTATTTTACGGCGAAACAAAATAATAGTAAATGAGAACACTTTCACAATTAATATCATATATTTTTCATCCGCTTCTAATACCAACAATTGGTATATTTATAATTTTTAATTCGGGAACTTACATTTCTAATTTAGTACCGGAAGCAAAGCAATTAATTTATATTCTTGTTTTTATTTCTACATTTTTATTTCCCCTTTTAATGATACCATTTTTATTATGGCAAAAAATTATTAAAAGTATTTACATAGAAACTTCTAAAGAGCGAGTAATCCCAATGCTTTTAACTCTTATATTCTATTACTTTGGATATTATATTATTGGCTCAAATAGTATTTCAGGATTAATTAGAGCGTTTTTTTTAGCATCAATAATTAGTTTAACTGTTACTTTTTTTATTAATATAAAATGGAAAATAAGCACACACATGATGGGACTTGGTGGGCTAGTAGGACTTGTTATTGGAATTTCATTACGTTTAGATGTAAACCTTATTGTTTATTTAATATTACTTATTTTTATATCAGGAATAGTTGGTGCTGCAAGGCTTAAACTTAATTCACATAATATTTTACAAATTGCTAGTGGTTTCTATATTGGAGTATTAATTGTATTATCAACCATATTATATTATTAATTTGGGGTGTGTGATTATTGGTATTATTCCTAATTTTCTTAATTCAGTTAGTTGATTATACATTAACTTGATTCAAATATTTTTTGTAAATTTAACATAAATGATTTACCTTTACATCTAAACAAACTCAGAACTAGTCAAAATTTATTAGTAAATACAGCCGGTTTATTTTTTTTATTTAAAACAATAAGATTATTAACTTTATAAAATATTAGATTTATTATGAAAAATTTTATTCTAACTTTATTAACATTAATTACATTTGTTAGTTATTCACAACAGTTATCAGATCAAGGAACAGTTTACTTAGATTCGTTAGTTACTGTAACTGCAGGTACTGTTTCATCAGGAAATACATATACTTACACAATTTGTGCAACCGATGGTTATAATCTTCACCATGTAGAATTATACTTTTCTGCGTTTGATATACCTTCCCAAAGTAATTTATATGTTTACGATGGTGATAATATAAATGCTCCTTTATTGGCATCTTATAATAATACAAATTTTAGTTCAAATCAAAATATTTTTGCTAGTTGCTCAAACTTATCGGGTTGTTTAACTTTAGTTTTAGATGTACAAGACACATCTGTAAGTCTTACTGCTACAATAAATTATAAATTTTGTTGTCAAGATTTTAATATTAATTATACATCAAATCCTACTGCATTAAATAATAATATCGACCTATGTCCTGGCGAAGATTTTACAATTAATGTAACGCCTGAATTTACTACTCAAACAGCTCTTGACTCATTAGGACACAACTGGGGATACTCGCAAACATCTTCTAATATAACATACAATTGGGATTTAAATGATGGCACAAGTGCAAATACTCAATCAATAACTCATATATATGACCAATCTACTCCACAAGCTTACATGCCAAGTGTAGTGTTAACAGATAGTTATGAATGTATCAATAACAACACAGTTTTTCCTATTGTTAGGATGTCGCTTTTTCCAAATTTTAATAGTACAGTTGCAAATCCTTGGACACTATGTCAAGGCGACACCGTAACACTTGAAGGCGTGGCTAACTCTTCAACATTTGCAGGTATTATAGATTCTAACTGGCAATATACTATTAATCCTACTCACGACTCAGTAATGTTTATACCTGATGGTAGTGGAGTGTCATATACAACAAGCATAACTTACGATATTTTTGAGCAAGGTTCAATAATTACAAATATTAATCAATTACAAGGTATTTGGGTATCTATGGAACATTCATATATGGGAGATTTATCTATTTCTATTACATGTCCAAACGGTCAATACGTTATTTTACATCAGCAAGGTGGAGGTGGTACATTTTTAGGAGTACCTATTGATGACGATAGCGACTTATCAATGGGAACATGTTGGGATTATGGATGGACAGAAGCAGGAACACAAACTTGGGAGCAAGCTTCTGGCAGTTATTCAACATTACCTTCTGGCGAATATGCTCCTGTTGATGCATTATCAGGTTTAATTGGCTGCCCTTTAAATGGAAATTGGACTCTTATAATTAGTGACCAGTGGGCATCAGATAATGGTTATTTATGTAGTTGGGGCATAGAGTGGGGTGACTCTTTATACCCTATTGTTGGGTCCTATAATATGAGTTATAACCCAATATCTTGGACAGCTCCTTCTGTAAATGGCGAAATTTCATCGGGAGGTTCTAACTCCGACATAGCCGTAGGTACTTATAATAATTTAGGCATAACTGCTCCTGAAACAAGACCGTTTGTTTATACAATTCAAGATAATTTTGGTTGTACATACGATACTACAATTAATGTTACTTGGTTAGAAGATGGAAGAAACTTATGTGACCCAAATTATATTACTGAAAATAATATTGAAAATAATATAAATATATTTCCAAATCCTACAAGTAACAATATTTATATTGAGCTTAAAACTTATGAAAAAGGTGAAATAAAAATATTTAATGCTTTTGGTAAACTTGTGCTGAATCAACAAATCTCATCTAAAACATTAAATATTGATGTTTCTATGTTAGATAATGGCATTTACTTGGTTAAAACAGATAACTATACATGTAAATTTGTTAAAAAATAGAATCGTTTCTTCGTAAATTAACTTCATTTTTAATAAATTAAATATATCAACCAAATCTTGGAATTTATATTTTAGGTTAATCGATTAGTTATTATAGGTTTAATTGCTATTGTAAATTTCTAAGAATAATTAGGGTTAACAACCTAGTTGTACTTTACATATAAGTCTATATGTTTCTTATTCCTAAGTTGTTATTATAGCTTTATTACGTTAAATAATAAATACATATGGTTAAATAATTTCAATGTCTGTATTAGTAAAATATCTTGCATTACTCTAATATATTTAATATCTTTGGTTTTACTTAAAAACAAATCTATTAATTTAAACATAAAACAATGAAAAAACTAGTTTTTACAATGCTAATATTATTTGTAACAATATCGCAAATATTAGCACAAACCCCCGAGAGTTTTAAATACCAAGCCGTAGTTAGAGATGGCTCAGGTAATGTATTGGCAAACCAACC
>CAMZKE010000106.1 GCA_947311115.1 uncultured Bacteroidales bacterium
ACTACATCCTACAGGAACAAGTATTATTTATAATTACGATAGCGACTGGGGTGGCGATGTAAATTTTGTTGCTCCTCGTATGTTTACTAGAGGCACATTATACCGCAGAACTGCTTATATCGAAAAAACAGATGCTGGTAATGATGCTTCTGCCGGAGGAAATACTTTTGAAGCTGATGCTACAGTAAAAAATAGTGGGACAGGTTACTTTTTAATGGGAAATGGTAATGCTGATGATTATAACACAGATGTTACATTTATTAAAACAAATTCAGGTTATCTATATCCGGCTTATAATGCTGCAAGCACTTATGCAGGTAATATTAATTTTAATTCAAACGGACAAATATATTTGGGTGCTGCAGGTAACGGAAGAGTTATTCTTGATGGAACAACAGCTCAAAGCATAAATAATTTGGGTTCTGCTCAAACTTTCGTATTTAGAGATTTACAAACCAATAATCCTAACGACGAAATAACATTAAACACACCAATAGAAGTTTCGGTAGAATTAGATTTAGATGCAGGTAATATTATTACCACATCAACCAATTTATTATATATGAGAGATAACTCAACAGTTTCGTCGGTTTCTGATGATGCTTATGTTGACGGACCAATAGAAAAAATAGGTAATGATGCCTTTACTTTTCCTGTTGGAAACAGTGGTTTTTATGCACCTATTTCAATGAGTGCTCCAAATGGAACAAACCGAAGATTTAGAGCGCAATATTTTTATCAAGACCCGGATAATGCCGGCGACAGAACATCTTTAGCTCCTACATTAAACCACATTAGCTATGTTGAGTATTGGACACTTGATAGAACAGGACCTAACTCTAGTGTTGAAGTAACACTAAGTTGGGATAATAGAAGCGAAGGAGTTGACAACCTAACAACACTTCGTGTTGCTCATTGGAACGGCACAACTTGGATTGATGAGGGTAACGGAGGAACAACAGGAGACGCAACGGCGGGTACAATCGTTAGTTCCGGTGCTATATCATCTTTCAGCCCATTTACGCTTGCAAGTACAAGAGTAGAAAACCCATTACCAGTAACACTTTTATCGTTTACAGGTGAAAAATTAAATAAATCTTCTTTACTAAAATGGGAAACCAAAGTTGAAATAAATAATGATTATTATCAACTTGAAAAAAGTAAAGATGGTATAAATTATAGTTTTTTATCTGAAATTGATGGTGCAGGAAATAGCAATACAGAATTGGAATATTCTTATATTGATGAAAATCCATTTATTGGAAATAATTATTATAGATTAAAACAAGTTGATTTTGATGGTACAGTTGCTTATTATAAACCTATTGTTATTAATTTTAATGATTATATTTTAGATAATAGTATTAATTTATATCCAAATCCAATACTTAATAATCAACAATTGACCATTAGCTATAAGGGGTTTAATCAAACATCTAAGATTACAATTGTAGATATTAAGGGGAGTGTAATTAATGTTAATTATAATATTACTGACGGTAAAATAATAGTTTCAACAATAAATCTTGATAAGGGAATATACTTTGCAGTATTTAGTGCAAATGGAGAGCAAATTAAGAAGATGTTTGTTGTTGAGTAGTTATAAAAAAAGAGCGGGCAACGAGACTCGAACTCGCGACTTTCAGCTTGGAAGGCTGAAGCTCTACCAACTGAGCTACACCCGCTTATAAAAAAATCAGCTTGTTAAAACAAGCTGATTTAAAATGTGGGAAGGGCAGGATTCGAACCTACGAAGGCTGAGCCAACAGATTTACAGTCTGCCCCGTTTGACCGCTTCGGTACCTTCCCAACAATATTTTAAAGAACTGTGAGCCGATGGAGGGATTCGAACCCACGACCTGCTGATTACAAATCAGCTGCTCTGACCAACTGAGCTACATCGGCATTAAATAATACGTAATTATTTAAGCGGTGCAAAGCTAAAAATATTTTTCTAAAAATAGAATAAAAACCCAAATATTTTTTGATAAAATCATCATTATTTGTAATCATCAGTATATCTGCAAATAACATTATTTACAACTGCTAAAAAGCATACAAATCGTTTGATAAATATCATACTTTCAGCTTAATCTTCGCCATACCTTTACAAAAAATTAATAGTGTTTATAGTTGAGCTGAGAAATTTACTTTCAACTTTTAACTTTCAACTTTATAAACTAACGTAATGGCAATTGAAGAAAAAATAAAAGAACTTGTTGAGCTTAGAGAAAAAGCACGACTTGGTGGTGGCGAAAAACGTATAGAATCGCAACACAACAAAGGCAAAATGACTGCTCGTGAACGTATAGATTATTTTTTAGACGAAGATTCGTTTGAAGAATACGATATGTTTGTTACGCACCGTAGTCATAATTTTGGATTAGAAAAACAAAAATATTTATCTGATGGTGTAATTACCGGGCACGGTACCATTGATGGTAGAGTGGTTTATGTTTTTGCTCAAGATTTTACAGTTTTTGGTGGTTCGTTATCGGAAACTTATGCACAGAAAATTTGTAAAATTATGGACCAAGCCATGAAGGTTGGAGCTCCTGTAATTGGACTTAACGATAGTGGCGGAGCACGTATCCAAGAAGGTGTTACAAGTTTAGCCGGTTATGCCGATATTTTTCAGCGTAACATTATGGCATCAGGAGTAATACCTCAACTTTCTGCAATATTTGGTCCTTGTGCAGGTGGTGCAGTTTATTCGCCTGCTTTAACCGATTTTATTGTAATGCAAGATAAAACAAGCTATATGTTTGTTACCGGTCCTAAAGTTGTAAAAACGGTTACCGGTGAAGATATAACCACCGAAGAACTTGGAGGAGCAACAACACATGCAACAAGATCGGGTATTTCGCATTTTGTATCAGAAACTGAAGAAGAAGGTCTTATGCTTTTAAGAAAGCTTTTAAGTTATATGCCTCAAAATAATTTGGAAGACCCTCCAATGACAAAATGTACCGACCCTATTGATAGGCAAGAGGATTATTTAAACGAAATTATTCCTGATAATCCAAATAAGCCTTACGATATTAAAGATGTTATTGAACTTATTGTTGATAAAGGCGAATTTCTTGAAACTCAGCGTCAATATGCAAGGAATATTGTAACATGTTTTGCGAAATTTAACGGTATGCCTGTTGGAATTGTTGCAAATCAACCAAATTATTTAGCCGGTGTTTTAGATATAGAGTCATCGCGTAAAGCAGGGCGTTTTGTTCGCTTTTGCGATGCGTTTAATATTCCAATTGTAACTCTTGTTGATGTTCCCGGATTTTTACCCGGAAGTATGCAAGAATACGGAGGAATTATCACCCACGGTGCTAAATTATTATATGCTTACGGCGAGGCTACAGTGCCAAAAATTACAATAACATTACGTAAATCATATGGTGGAGCTCACGATGTAATGAGTAGCAAACAATTACGTGGCGATATTAACTACGCTTGGCCTACAGCCGAAATTGCTGTAATGGGAGCACAGGGTGCGGTAGAAGTTCTTTATCTTAAAGAAATTAAAGCTATTGAAAAAGAAGAAGATAAAATCAAATTTATTGATGAAAAAATAAAAGAATATAACAATAAGTTTGCAAACCCTTATCAGGCAGCAAGTTTTGGCTATATCGACGATGTTATTGAACCTCGCAATACACGATTTAGAATAATTCGTGCTTTAAGAACATTGGCTACTAAAAAAGATGTAAACCCACCTAAAAAGCACGGAAATATCCCTTTGTAAAATATAAAATATGAACACAGAACTTTTATTAGAAGGAATACCAATAGCAGTTGTAGGATACACTATTGTTTTTGCAATATTAGTGTTACTATATTTGGTGTTCTTTTATCTTGCAAAATTATTAGAGTTTCAAGCACGCGAACGATGCAAACGAGCAGGTAAAGCTAAATGTGTAGAAGGACAAGATTTTACCATTTCAGGCGAAGTATCTGCCGCAATAAGTACAGCATTATATCTACATTTTAGCGAAATGCATGATGTAGAAACTGGTAAACTTACGGTAAAAACTATATCGAAACGATACACCCCTTGGAACTCAAAAATTTATAATGTAATGAACCGATTATAAGCACCTAAAATACTTAGAGTTTAGAAAAAATTAATAACAAACTTAACTTTATTCTATACTAGGCATTTTAAGTACTTAAAACTTAATAAAAATGAAAAACTTTAAATTTAAAATACGAGGCTCTCAATACAATGTTGATATTCAGAATATCAATAAAAATGAGGTTGAAATAGAAGTAAATGGAACTCCATATATGGTTACCATTGAGCGCGAAGTAAAACATAGTAAAACGCCTACAATTGTTCGTAAACGACTCCCAAACGAGGTAAAAAAACCTGAATCAGTTGGTGGTACATTAAAAACAATTAAAGCACCGTTACCCGGAAATATATTTAAAATAAATATTAAAGAGGGTGATTCTGTAAAAAAAGGTGATACTCTTTTAATTATGGAAGCAATGAAAATGGAAAATAATATTCTTGCCGAGTTTGATGGTGTAGTTAAAACTGTTAAAATAAAAGAAGGCGATGTTGTTTTACAAAACGATGTACTTATTGAACTAAACTAACATGGACGGATTATTTCAATTTCTTAGCTATTCAGGCTTTGCCAATTTTACAATTGGACATGGCGTGATGATATTGGTAGGTTTATTATTTATATTTTTAGCAATAAAATATAATTACGAACCGCTACTACTTATTCCTATTGGGTTTGGTGTACTAATAGGAAATATTCCTTATTTACAAGATTCCGGCTTTGCTATTGGAGTTTACGATGAGGGAAGTGTATTTAGATATTTATATATGGGAGTATTAAAAGGAGTTTACCCACCATTAATTTTTCTTGGTATTGGGGCAATGACCGATTTTTCTACACTTATTTCGAGCCCACGATTAATGTTATTAGGTGCAGCTGCACAAGTGGGTATTTTCTTAACTTTTTTAGGTGCAATTCTTTTAGGATTTAACTTAAACGAAGCAGCTGCTATTGGTATTATTGGTGGAGCAGATGGTCCAACAGCTATTTTCTTGTCTTCAAAATTGGCAAATGGTTTAAATGGTAATTTAAATTTAATAGGTCCAATTGCTATTGCCGCATACTCATACATGGCTTTAGTCCCTGTAATACAGCCTCCTATAATGAAATTATTAACAAGCAAAAAAGAGCGTCTTATTAGAATGAAACCACCACGTTCGGTATCAAAAACTGAAAAAATATTATTTCCTATTGTGGGATTAATTTTAACAGGATTTATATCGCCTGGTGCATTACCACTACTCGGAATGTTATTTTTCGGTAACTTGTTAAAAGAATCAATGGTAACTGAAAGACTTGCTGAAACAGCACGAAAACCACTTATAGATATTGTTACAATTTTGCTTGGTATAACAGTAGGTGCATCTACTCAGGCAGATGTGTTTTTAACAAAACAATCATTATTAATATTTGTTTTGGGTGCAATTTCGTTTATGATTGCTACAGCAGGAGGAATTTTATTTGCTAAGGTAATGAATATTTTTGCTAAAGCTGATAATAAAATAAATCCGCTTATTGGAGCGGCTGGTGTTTCGGCTGTGCCGGATAGTGCTAGGGTTGTACAACACGAAGGTTTAAAAGAAGACCCAACAAACCATTTATTAATGCATGCTATGGCTCCAAATGTTTCCGGTGTAATTGGCTCAGCTGTTGCTGCTGGTATTTTAATGAGTTTTTTGTTGTAAAAAACGTCTAACCAGCATGTCTGGTTTTAAATAAATTAACTTCATTTTTTGCTAAATCACATGAATAATGCGGGCTAAATAGATGAGGAAATATAATGAACATCCACGCCGCAAACGAACGAGGTGTCATTATGGAAAAAATATTTAGTACGCCCAAGGGTGGGCATTTAACCCAAACAGATTATAAATATAGTATTTTATAAAAACGCAGATTTATTAAAAAATATCTGCGTTTTTTTATTACATTTTTTTGTTTTTATTATTATATCTAAGAATAAAGTTGCAAATTTGTATTCGATATGGATTACTTGTTTTTTAAAATAAAAATTAATCGTTCTGCTCTCTGCAAGTAGAATATTTGTTATTATTCTTATTAATAACGATTAAGTAATTTATTTATTGAACTTTCACATTAAAATTTACCATTATGAATACACATATAATAAGTAATGATGTTTTATCATTATCTGTAATTGACACAATAATAAAAACAAACAGAAAATTAAAATTATCAGATCAATCTGCAAAACAAATACTAGATTGTAGAAATTTTTTAGATAAAAAAATAAAACAACAAGAATCTCCTATTTATGGAATCAATACAGGTTTTGGGTCGCTATATAATAAATCTATCCCTAAAAATGAATTGGAAAACTTGCAAACAAATTTAGTTATGTCGCACGCCTGTGGTGTAGGCGAGCAAGTTCCAAAGCAGATTGTGAAAATTATGCTTTTACTAAAAATACAATCTGTTTCTTATGGTCACTCGGGAGTACAGTTAGAAACCGTAGAGCGTTTAATTTATTTTTTCAATAATAATATATTACCTGTTGTTTATCAACAAGGTTCTTTGGGAGCTTCGGGCGATTTAGCTCCTCTTGCACATTTGTCGTTACCACTTTTAGGAATGGGCGAAGTGCATTATAATGGGAAAATAATTTCAGGCGAAGAACTTTATAAACAAATAGATTTACAGCCAATTGTTTTGCAATCGAAAGAAGGGCTAGCTTTATTAAATGGCACTCAATTTATGAGTTCCTTTGCTGTTTGGTCTGCTTTAAAAGCTCAGCATTTATCAAAAATGGCAAATCTTGTTAGTGTAATGTCGTTAGAGGCTTACGATGGTAGAATAGAGGCATTTAACCCTAGTATACATAAGGTGCGAGCTCATAAAGGACAGGTTGAAACGGCTGCTTTTGTTACAGAAACATTACAAGCTAGCGAGATTATATCGCAACATAAAGAGCATGTACAAGACCCATATTCATTCCGTTGTATACCGCAAGTACATGGTGCTTCGGCTGATACAATTAACTATGTAACAAGTGTTTTTGCGAAAGAAATAAATTCTGTTACCGATAATCCTACTATTTTTCCTGACGAAGATTTAATTATTTCCGGAGGAAATTTCCATGGGCAACCTTTGGCTATTACAATGGATTTTTTAGCCATTGCATTAGCTGAATTAGGTAATATATCAGAACGTAGAATTTATCAGTTAATTTCCGGTAAAAGAGGTTTGCCTTCGTATTTAGTAAAAAATCCGGGACTTAACTCAGGGTTTATGATTGCTCAATATTCTGCGGCTTCAATTGTTAGTCAGAGTAAACAACTTTGCATGCCTGCTTCAGTCGATTCTATTGAATCGTCGCAAGGACAAGAAGACCACGTAAGTATGGGTGCAAACGCTGCAACAAAATTATATCGTGTAGTAAAAAATCTTGAAAAAGTTATTGCTATTGAGTTGTTTACAGCAGCTCAAGCATTGGAATTTCGTCGCCCACTAAAATCTTCGATAAAAATTGAGAAACTTTTTACTGATTTTAGAAAAGAAATAAGTTTTATTGAAAATGATATAATAATGTACGAAAAAATTAATGATGCTGTTAGTTTTATTCGTGATTATGAGATTTAGTTTTTGGAATAGAATGCCCAAAATAGCATTGTTCTTGTTTTCAATACATTTATTCACAAAAGAAAACTCCTCGCTTTAAGAAGCAAGGAGTTTTCTATGTAACACTCGTATTTAGACCATAGAAATAATAGTTGAATTCATGTCATAAATGTAACAATAGTTTTAAAATTTATCAAATGGATTCTAAATAATTATAGTATTCATGAATATGAATTAAAACCAAATAATTATAACGTGATATCACGTATTTTTTCTGTTAACAGAATTTGTTGATGTTGCAAGGATTAATGATGTTTTTGATATTTATTCGGCAATTAATTACCTTCCGAAACTAACAATAATAATTGAGTAAGAATAAATTATGTGAATTTTATATGCTTAATTATTAGGATTTAATAAAAATAAATATTAATTTCACGTTACATATTTATTAAATTATTATGCAATGAAAAAACAATTACTATCAACTCTAATTTTTCTTACAGTATTATTTGTAACTGCACAAAATACTTTTTTAATACCTAACCCGTCTTTTGAACATAAATCTTGTTGTCCAGGTAGTTTTTCTCAATTATCTTGTGCTGATAACTGGATGCAAGCAGGTGAAGCAACCTCTGATTTTATGGATAGCTGTAATTATTTTCCCGCTCCAATTCCAGAACCTATACCAGATGGAAGAGCAATAGTTGGAGAGTTATTTACTGACAATTGGTTAGAATATGTTGGAGTATGCTTACCGCAACAATTAGATAGTAATGTAAGTTATAATTTAACAATGGATATTGCATTTAACTTTTCTGATCAACTTTTAAATATATGTAACACAAATGTTATTATCCCTGAAGTAAATATTACTTTATTTGGTGATATAAACTGTTCTACTTTACCTTTTGGTACAACAAACTGCCCGATAGGTTTTGGTAATTGGCAAGAATTAGGCTATGTAACTGTTAATCCTTACGATATACAAGGCACTTGGGGAACTTACAATATTAATTTTACACCAAATACGAATATTAATGCAATTATGTTTGGTCCTCCGTGCGAGCTACCTTTAATGTATGCAACCGATTCTTTGCCCGAAGATTCTTCACATAATTGTATGCCATATTTTATGTTTGATAATTTACGGTCTATTATCACACCAGTGGATAAAACAGAATTAGATAAATTATACTTTAAAATAATACCAAACCCAAACAATGGTAAATTTTTATTAAACTACAATATTAATAAAAAAGCTGAATTGTCAATATTTACTTTATCAGGAAAACAAGTTTATACCGAAACACTCTTAAATAATAGTATAAAAAAAGAAATAGATTTACGTAATTTACATAAAGGTATTTATTTAGTAAAAATTCAGACTCAAAATAAACTTATTACAAAGAAAATTGTAATTAATTAATATTATAATTAACTGAAGTTTCGCACTTATAATTAATGTACTTTATATTAGTGATTTAATATATTATATATAGTATTTAGTATTAAGATAAGTTGCTTATTTACAGCTCATTAAATCTTTTATGTGGTTTTGTGTAAGGTTCCAAAATTCCAATAATTTGCATTATATGTCTTCAAGCCAGACAGGCTTTTACTTTTCCTATAGCTGAAAAGTAAACAAAAAGCTACCGCTGAC
>CAMZKE010000107.1 GCA_947311115.1 uncultured Bacteroidales bacterium
TCTGAGACGAGGCGACAAACCATGTAGCTGTATATGAATACTGCAAATGGTTTGCAACGAAGTATCAGTAAAAGAAAAATGTATATTGAAAAATACAACCACCCAAATTTGGGTGATTTGAGTTTTGCGATAATAGGTTGTTTATAAACAAGTTATACGTAATATTGTTGGATTCTATGAATAATGCGGGTTAGTACAGAATTGATACTTCGCTTTGCTCAGTATAAGAACGTAGATGTTGGGTTTGTTATGTAAAATTTAAGTATTTATCCTAATTTAAATCTAACCAATATACAAAAAGTCTCAGTGTGTATTAAAGACGCACTGAGACTATATATATAATATTTTTTAAATAAATCTCCTCGCCGCAAGCGGACGAGGTATCGTTTTGGAATACTATTCTTTTATACGTCCCAAGGGACGGGGAATTAAACCCAAACAGATTAATACTTTTTTTCAGAAATTAACTCTCCTGTTTCATTCCACATTTTCCAATTTCCTATTTTTTTCCCTTGCTTATAATACATTTCGAAACGAAGAGTAGCATTCTCATCCCAAATAAGCCATTTACCATCTTTTTTTCCTTCTAGATAATTTGCCTCGGCAAGTTTTATACCTTTTTGATTGTACGTTATCCAAGTACCATCGTTTTTATTTAATTTATACGAACGTTTTTCGTTAATTTTTCCATTTTCGAAATAAATTATTATTTCTCCATCTTTTTTACCGTCTTTAATACTCATTTCTACTTTTTTCTGTCCATTACCATAATATTCAGAATAAGAACCTGTATAAAGAGTATTATCTTTTTTAGAGTAAAACAAACCGTCTTCGCCTTCGTTTATTTGCGAAAAACCAAGTATTGAAATAAAAACTGCAAGTATTGTAAAATATATTTTCATCATCATTATTTATTTTTTAAAGTTATTAAAAAAAATAAATCCCACTATATAAATAATGAGATTTATGATGAAATATTATGTTATTGTTTTAATGCCTTAGCATTTAATAATTAAACTATTATTCGTTAACTGTTTTCAACGCAATTTTAATTGAGTTTGAAACTGGTTTTACATTAACTTTCTGTAATTTGTTAGCTTTATAAGAAATGTAATTTACATTAATGTTATATTCTCCCGGCTTTACAGAATTAAAAGTAAAATTACCATCAAAATCGGTATAAACAACCTCGTTAGTTCCTTCAATTGTAACTTTAACACCCGTTAAAGCTTCGCCTGTAAGTTGGTCAACTACAGTGCCACTAATGCTTGAAGTTGCAACTGCCGATGTATTTGCTTCTGTTTTCTTTTCGTTTCCGTTTTCGTTGTTAGCAAAAGTATTAACTGTTAAAAATACTGCTACTATTATAAAAATTATTCTTTTCATCTTCTTTGTTTTTAATTACACTGCAAATGTATATACTCAAAATGAACTGAAAATTTCTATAATGTTATTTAATTGTTAATTCGGTTTAAAAAAAGTAATAAGTAGATAGTAAAAAGTAATAAGATAAATAATGTATTCACAACTAACTTTAAACTATACACTATTAATTATAAACTATTAACTAATATAATCATCATTAACCCCAAAATTAAATTGGAATTTATTTCAAAGAACATTCTGCAATTTATAGTCTTACAGCAACTATACAAACATCGTCTGTTTGTTCATTATTATTTTTCCAATTATCAAATTCATTTTTTAAAATATTTTTTTGTTTTGATAATGATAATTGTGAGTTATCTTTTAAAAATTTATGCAAATATTTCGATTTATACTTTTTATTATCGCCACCACCTATTTGGTCTTGAAAACCATCAGAACCTAAATAAAAAATATCTCCTTCATTAAAACTAATAGTTTTAGTTGAAAAAACTCTTTTCTTTTCTATTTGCCAACCACCTATAGGATACCTATTTCCAATAATAACATCTGAAGTTCCATCTAATTTAACAAAAAATAATTTTCTATTTGCCCCTGAAAAATAAATTTTGCTTTCAGTTTTATCAATTGCCACAATAGATAGGTCAACCCAAGGATTATCAAAAACATTTTCATTTACATTTTTAAAACCTTCAATAAATTTTTTATCAACTTCTTTAAGTATTTTATGAGTCTTTTTAATGCCTTTATTCATTATAACATACTCAAAAATGTTGAGCATTAAAACAGAAATAAAAGCTGCGGATACACCGTGTCCTGAGCAATCACCAACAACCAAATAATTTAAGTTATTATTGCTACCAACCCAATAAAAATCTCCTGAAACAATATCGCGAGGAATATATAATTTAAAATATTCATCGAAAACTCGATTAAAATGTCGATTTTTTGGTAATAAACCTTGCTGAATTGCCTTGGCAACATTTAAATTATCGATATATTCTTGATATTTAGTATTATCCTTACAAGGTATCTCCACTATATTATCAATTAAAATTTATATGATAATTTAATATTAAACTCTCTTCCCCAACCGTAATCGTTATAAATATATTCCTTATTATTAAAGTCATAAATGTTGGTTGAACGATTGTTTAAAATATTTTTAACTTCAAAAGTTGCAATAAATCTTTTTCCGAATTTCTTATTTATATTAAAAACCAAATCGTTGGTTGATTTTTGGTAAACATCGGGTATTCCGTTAGGATTTACAATTGCTAACTTTTTTGCATTATATGTATATGATATATTAGCGGTTAAACCAATACTATCGTTTTTATACGAAAGAGTTGCATTAATTATCCAAGGAGATTGTTCAAACATTTCACGTTTATCAGAATAGTTTTTGTCGAAATACCGTTTACTTTCAAGCTCTTGCTCATCAATTGAAACCTGAGAATATATATATGTTAAATTTGTTCTAAAAAATAGATTTTTCAGTGCGTTTACAAAGTCTAATCTTTTGCTAAACTCGGCTTCTAAACCATACATTTGAGCCTCATCGACATTTCGCCATGTAATTTCCGGATTTTGAGCCTTTGTATTAAAAGTTCGCTCAATAGGATTTGTAAAATTTTTATAGAAACCGCCAAAAGCAATCATTTCGCCAGGTTTAAAATATTGTTCCCATCGTAAATCGATATTATCAATTTCGGTTTGTTGTAAAAGCGGATTACCGATAATTAAATCACCAACCTTGTTTTCCATTTGTACTGTAGATTTCTCCCTGAAAGAAGGACGAGCTACTGTTCTATTGTATGCAAAACGAATATTCATCATCTCTTTTGGCGAAAAAGTTAAATTAAATGAAGGTAAAATATTTATTGTATCAATAATTCCAACACCTTTAACATCATCATTAATAGACTGAATACTATTGGTTTCCATAAATAGTTTTTCGAGTCTTGCACCCAAAACCACTCTAAATTTTTCAAAAAAGGGAATATCTGCCATCAAATATGCCGATGAAATTTTTTGGTTGCCAATATAACTGTTATTATCGTCGTCAGCCATTGAGTTTTGGGCATATACACCATTTACAGCACTAATATTATCATCAGCAAAATAATCTTGAATATCGTTATAGTTCTTAGAAACAGTTTCGCCAAAACCAATAGTATTTTGAAAATACTCACGATATTTGCTTGAGTATGCACCCCCAAACTTAAATTTTGATTTTGCCCCCATTAAACGAAACGGATATGTAAAATCTAAACGAGCAAAAGTATTCATTTCACGCATATTACGATAAAAACGTCGAGGAAAACTATAACTTGATTTATCAACATAATATGTTGTATCTGAACCATTAACGTTAATGTCGTTAGTTAAGAACCTGATATCAGGCTCGTTTTGCGATGCGTAAACATAAGAACCTAACCACTCAATTTTTAAGTTGTTTGCTTTTGGTAATATATGTTTTCCTTTGATTTGATTTGCAACAAACTTGCGAGAATTAAACGATAAAACTCGTTTTTCTCGTAATTTATCTCCATCACGATAATCGATAAACCGGGCATGGCTGGCATCGTTAGTGCTACTTGCATTTGTAAGTATTGTATAAGATAATTTATTATCAGAGTTTAACCGAATACCTAACCCTCCCATTAACGACCAAATAGTATTTTTTCTACCATCTTTCCACATTTTTGATTCGTATTGCGAACTTAATTCATCAGCATTTTTATCGGTAAGTTTATATCTACCATAAGAACCATCGTTAAAAGCTTTATATTTATAGTCGTAACTACCGCCAAAGAAAAAGCCTACAGTTTTGCCAAAAATTTCTTTCTGATTACCAATACCTACGGTATATTTTTGATTAAGACCTGAAAAACCTTGCTTAGGTTTCCAAGTTTTATTAAACGATTTTGTAATATTATCTAACTTAGCATTATCGACATAACGAGCAGGTATTTCACCTTTTGCCTCCAAAGGAATTTCTCGTGTACCATCATCAAAACCAAGCCAATCTGTTTTTCCTCCTTCGTATTGCAAAAAATCTTTTCGTAAAGTAGATTGCGGATTAAATCCAAGTTTAACAGAAAAATTAATAGTATATTTTTCAGGAATATCTTTTGTTTTAACATCAACAAGTCCTCCTGTGAAATCGGCAGGCAAATCAGGTCGAAACGCTTTATATACAAGCAAATTATCAAGAATATTACTAGGAAAAATATCCATTTGTACAGTATTTCTTTCAGGGTCTAAGCTGGGAATATCAGCACCATTTAATGTAGTTTTACTGTACCTATCTGATAAGCCACGCACATAAACATACTTACCACCTGTAACAGTAACACCTGTAACTTTTTTTAAAGCTCCTGCAGCATTACTTGCTCCTGTTTTACTCATTTCTTGCGACGAAATACCACTTAAAACCGATGCAGATTTACGCTGCATAGTAATTATTGCAGTTTCTGTACGCTCTACTTTTGTGGCAACAACTTGCACCTCTTCAAGCTCGAGAGCAGCTTCACCAAGTTTTATATTTATAATTTTAACTTCGCCATCTTTAACTGTAATATTTTGTAACTCTTTTGTTTGATACGAAATAAAAGAACATTGCAAAGTATAAGTTCCCGCTTGTAATTTATTTAAAGCGTAATTACCATCAAAATCGGTGGTTGTTCCTTTTGATGAACCTACTATTAAGATGTTTGTTCCGGGTAATTCCTCTCCGGTACTTGCATCAGTAACTTTTCCTCTTATTGCCGCCGTCTGAGAAAAGCTAATGCTTGTTATTATAAAAAGAGTAATTAAAAAGACTATTCTATTCATATTCAGTATTTTAAAAACACAAGCCGTTATAATTTACAAAAGGAAATCTCAATTAAGAGATTTCCTTTATAGTCTTTTTACAAAAACTCTGTTTGTAAATTAGACGGCTTTATTAATTTTTTTATTTAAAAGTAGCAGTCCAACCTTGTGCCCAATTTGAAGAACCAAAAGCACCTTTATAGTTTACAGATTCAAAACCTGCAGGATATGTAGCTAAATTAGTAGTTTGAGCTGTTGCAGGTACAGGGTTTGTTAAACTTATGCCAGGATTTACTACTGTATTATTAGCACTTGTAAAATAATCTGCTAAAACAGCATCTTCTGTTGCTGTACCATCTTTTCCTGATTTTAAGAATGTATTTATATTGCTTGCATCTGTTTCTCCATTTATATTATAGAAAACATTGTTTTCAATTTTTAACTGACCTGCTTGGAATCTAGCATAAGAATCTTCGCCTGAAGTTAATTTTTCAATATCAATACCTTTTTTACAATCAACAAAAATAGAGTTATAATAATTTCCTCCGGCATTATCTCTAAATGTCATTACGTGGCAATCGTCGTTTCCAACAGTACCAATATATGTTGCATTAAATATAGTTGGTAAAGCATAAGGAGTACCATCTTCAGGACTTGTACCACCATCGTGCTCGCCACAACGATTTCCATCAGATGCACCTAATACACAATAAAACTGAACATTACCTCTAAAACCTTGGTCGTAATCTAAACCATCGTCAGCACAATTAGCTATTAATATATGTTTTAAATTTGGTTTTCCTCCAAAACACTCAATACCATCATCAGAGTTAGATAAAATTTCGATATAATCAATAGTTGTAGCGGAACCAACAGCACCAAGAGTTAATCCGTTAATTTCGTTTCCTGCACCAATATCGGTACCACCATGACGAATTGATACATATTTTAATACTCCTGAATTGTCAGCATCGTTAGTTCCTCCGTAAGCACCACGAGTTTCAGTTGTTGGAATACCCTCGATTTGCTGCTCAGCAGGAATTGTATTTAAAGTTGCATTACCAAGAAGAATAACTCCTCCCCAAAGACCACGAGCATTGTTTGGTACACTTCCTTTTAAATCGTCAGCCTCAGCTGTAAAAATAATTGGATTACTTGCTGTACCTTCTGCCATTATTTTACCTCCTTTAGCAATAACTAAAGCTGAAGCATCGGCACCTTGACCAGATTTTGCTTTAATAACAGTACCAGCTTCAATAGTTAAAGTTTGTCCGCTATTAACAAAACAAAAGCCATCTAAAACATAAACATTGTTAGCTGTCCAAGTTTGAGTACCAATACCATTACCATCATCTTTTACAGCAATTGTTGTTCCTGTATTAGGATTTGTTGTTGGTGTTTTAGTTTCGTCTTCTGTTTTTTTACAAGAAGATAAAATAGTTGCAGCTCCTAGAACTACTACTAATAAAATGTTTAAAAAATTTGTTTTCATTTTTATAAAATTGTGTTAATTAATTTTCTTTGTTTCACATTGCAAATAACAACAACGTTTCTGAACAAAAAATGAAACAATAGTTAAGTAAACATTAAATAAATATGTGTAAGTTATCTTTAACTTAATATGAGTTTAATAATAAGTTAACACTGTTAAAATATTTTTGTATTGATTAAATAAAGATATTAAGATGAGTGCAAAAAAAATATTATTGGTTGACGATGATGTTGATATTATAGAGTTTATGAGTTATAATTTAAAAAAAGACGGATATATAATTGAAACAGCATATAATGGTATTGAGGCTGTTAAAAAAGCCCAAATATTTAACCCTGATTTAATAATTATGGATATAATGATGCCGGAAATGGACGGTATTGAAGCTTGCGAAGAGATTAGAAAAATTGAATCTACTAAAGATACTATTGTTACATTTTTAACTGCACGAGACGAAGATTATTCGCAAATAGCAGGTTTTAATGCCGGTGCAGATGATTACATTACTAAACCTATTAAGCCAAAAGTCTTAAGTTTAAAAATTCAAGCCCTTTTACGTCGCAATAAAGAAACCAAAGAAACCCCTACAAACTCTGTAAAATTAGAAGCAGGGAATATTATTATTGATAAAGAAAAATATATTATTTTTAAAGATACTCAAGAATATATTTTACCAAGAAAACAATTTGAATTGTTAGAGTTATTAGCATCGAAACCTGATAATGTTTTTACTCGAGAAGATATTTTTAGACGTATTTGGGGTGATGATACTTTTGTTAGCGACCGCACTATTGATGTGCATATTAGAAAAATTCGCACAAAACTTGGTGATAATATTATTAAAACGGTTAAAGGTGTTGGATATAAGTTTGTAGGATAATATTATTTTACAACCAAGTAAGTTGCATTTCATTATTATATTTAATCTTGTTATTTTCGAATAACCATTGAATTACTTTTATAACTTTATGGTCTGGATAATCAATATTTTCAACTATTGAATTTAATGTATCAGGCGTATTTCTAATTTTTTCTTTTAGTATTTCAAGAATAATATCAAACTCATATTTGCTTAATTCAAGTTCGTTTCTTCTTCTACATATATCGCAAGTACCACAACGCGTAGCATTATTTTCGCCAAAATATTCTAATATTATTTTACTCCTGCATTTTGCTTGCGAAGTTACATAAGTAATTACCGACTCTATACGTTTTTTATAGCGTTCCTTTCGTATTCCATAATTTTCATGTGTTAAAAAATTATTTGATTTAGATAAACGTTCTTCTAAAAATGTAATCTTAGGTGAGTTTGTTTCAGGTATGTAATCGACAATATTATATTGCTTTAGCAGATTCAAATATTTAAGAATAACAGTTTTATGCACTTTAAAAACTTTGGCTAAATACTCTTCGTTTATTGGAGTATAATCGGTAAACACACCGGAATATGTACGTAAAATTAGTTTTATAAAACTATCGAATGATGGGTTTGTTACCTGAAACTCATACAAATCGCTTTTGTTTGCCTTAAACATTATTTTAGATGGGTTGTAAAAAGCATCGCTAAGCTGAATTAACCCAACTTGCTCAATTATTTTAAGCGAATTATAAGCCTCTATAGGATTAAAATTATATCGCTCTCGAAAAATATTAAACTTAAATTCATGAACTGTATTTTTTCCGCTACCATCTGGTATATTATAAAAATTTCCTAAGGCATTATAAACCGTTTTAATAATTTTTTTATCTGGAAATTCAGTATCAATACGATTTTCAAGATTTTGAATATCAGAATTATCGTAAAGCATTACAGCATAAGCTTTTTTCTCATCTCGTCCACCTCTACCGGCTTCTTGATAGTATGCTTCAAGCGAGTCAGGAATATCAAGATGAACCACAAACCTAACATCAGGTTTGTCAATTCCCATTCCAAAAGCATTTGTTGACACTATTACCCTTATTTTATCGTTTATCCATTGTTCTTGCTTGTAATTTCGCACTCTTGAATCTAAACCTGCGTGGTAAAAATCAGCTGATATTTTATTTTGTTGAAGATAATGAGCTACCTCTTTTGTGCCCCGCCTATTACGAACATATACAACTCCTGTTCCTTTATTTTTACGAACTATGCGAAGTAAATAATTTAACTTTTTTTCAGTTTGCTCTACATAGTAAATTAAATTTTTACGCTCAAAACTTTTAACAAAAACATTTTCTTTTTTAAACTGAAGTTTATCTTGAATATCTTTTGCAACCTCTTTTGTTGCCGATGCTGTTAAAGCCAAAACAGGAATATTTGGCAACTGCTCACGCACTTCGGCAATACGCAAATACGCAGGGCGAAAATCGTAACCCCACTGCGAAATACAATGAGCTTCATCAATAGCCAATAAATTTACATTCATCTGTTTTAACTTTGCCAAAAACAAATCTGTTTGTAAACGCTCAGGTGATAAATACAGAAATTTAACACCCCCATAAATACATTTATCGAAAGCTAAATCAATTTCTCGATGAGTAAGATTTGAACTAATGGCTACGGCAGAAATACCTCGTTTTTCAAGATTTAGCACTTGATCATTCATTAAAGCAATAAGCGGAGTTACCACAATACACAATCCCTCTTTTGCTAATGCTGCTACTTGAAAAATTATTGATTTGCCACCACCTGTAGGCAAAAGAGCCAAGGTATCGTTCCCCTCTATTACAGAATTAATTATTTCTTCCTGCAAAGGACGAAAAGAGGAATAGCCCCAATATTTAATTAGTATTTTTTTTAGGTCTGTCATTTATAACTATCAAAGATAGTTATTTCAAGTTATATTGTAAATAAAAAACATAAACAAGATTTATAATTAACCCGCATTATTCATGCTTTTTTCTTTTTCTGAGACTAGGCGTCGAACCATAAAGCTGTATATGTATACTGCAAATGGTTTGCAACAAAGTATCAGGAAAAGAAAAATGCGTAGTAAAAACACAAAAGCACCCAAATTTGGGGGATTTGTATTTTACGTTAATTGCTTGTTTGCTAAATGTTTAGACATAGGACTATTAAATTCAATGAATAATTCGGGTTAACATTTTTATGTAAATAGATACTTAGCTATGCTCAGTATGATAGTGTTGATGTAAATTTACTACATAAAACACAAACAGATTATAATTAATTAATTTATAAACAGATGTTCAATAAGTATTTTTACTCCAAGTAAAATAAGAACAACCCCTCCAATAACTTCAAATTTGTTTCCAAATTTTATTCCAACTTTTTTACCTAAAATAACACCGGTTGTCGAAAAAATAAATGTGGTTATTCCAATTATTATTATAGGTGTTTGTATTGCTATTCGAAGTACCCCAAAGCTAATACCAATAACCATTGCATCAATACTAGTTGAAATACCCAGTGTAATAATTAAATAAAAATTAGAAATATCAATATTCGAATTGTTTTTTTTGCTTTTTGATAAACTTTCGTAAATCATTTTACCGCCAACCAATAATAATAAGACAAATGCAATCCAGTGATCAATACTTTTAATAATATATTCAAACTTATTACCAACACTCCAACCAAATATGGGCATAACAGCTTGAAAAAAGCCAAAAATTAATGCAACTTTAATAATATTAAATATGCTTACTTGTTTTGAGTTTGCTCCTAAAACTATGCTTGCCGCAAAACTATCTATCGATAAACTTACAGCTATAATAAAAATAGTGATTAAATCCATTGTTTGCAAATGTACAAAACTGTAAACCAAAAATAATTATATCTTTGTAAAAAAATATCACTGTGACTTTCGACGAATTAAAGATAAATACCCCGTTAAAAAATGCTCTTACTGATTTAGGTTATGTAAATCCAACACCTATTCAAAAAGAAGCCTACCCGTCTATTATGGCAGGAAAAGATATTGTGGGGATAGCACAAACAGGTACAGGTAAAACTTTTGCTTATCTTTTGCCAATATTAAAACAACATAAATTCTCTGAAGCTCGGCATCCTTCGGTATTAATTATTGTACCTACGCGCGAGCTTGTTATTCAGGTAGTTGATGAGGCTAGGAAACTAGCAAAATATATAAATATTAGAATTGCCGGTGTTTATGGTGGAACAAATATTAATACTCAAAAACAATTAGTTTACGATGGACTTGATATTTTAGTGGCAACTCCCGGTCGTTTATTAGATTTAAATTTAACAGGAGTGCTAAGGTTAAAAACTATAAAAAAACTTGTTATTGATGAGGTTGATGAAATGCTTAACCTTGGTTTTAGACCTCAGCTATTAAGTGTACTTGAAATTATTCCTGAAAAACGTCAGAGTTTAATGTTTTCTGCTACTTTAACCGATGAGGTTGCAAAACTAATAAGCGATTTTTTTAACAAGCCTCAAAAAATTGAAATTGCACCTCATGGTACACCTCTAGAGCAAATAGACCAACAAGCCTACCATGTTCCAAATTTTTATACAAAAGTAAATTTATTAGAATATTTATTAAAAACGAATAATGAACTAAGCAAAGTTCTCGTATTTGTTGATAATAAAAAACTTGCTGATAGATTGTTTGAGCAAATATCACCAAAATTTCCAGATCAATTTGGTGTAATGCACTCAAATAAATCGCAAAATTATAGAATTAATACTTTAAAACGATTTCAAGAAAGTACACATAGAGTATTAATAGCAACTGATATTTTGGCACGTGGTTTAGATATTACAGATGTTACGCACGTAATAAATTTTGATACTCCAAGTATTCCTGAGGTGTATATTCACCGAATTGGAAGAACAGGCCGTAAAGATAAGGCAGGAATCTCTATTACTTTTATTAATGAGGTAGAACAAGAATATCAAGCAGAAATTGAAGAGTTAATGAATAAAAGTATTAATATTATTCCTTTGCCTGAAGACGTTAATGTGTCAACAGTTTTTACTGATGAAGAAAAACCAAGAGTTGTAAATAAAGAATATATTAAAACTGTATCAATAAAAGATTCTCAAGGAGCATTTCACGAAAAAAGTGAAAAAAATAAGAAAGTAAATCTTGGAGGTTCGTACAGGCGAAAACTAAAAGCAAAGTATAAGAAACCGTTAAAACGAAGTAGTAAGAAATAAAAAAATCCTCGTAAGTAATTACGAGGATTTTTTATACAAAAGCTAAATATGTTTATTTAACTAAACTTATTTTTTTAGTAACTTTCGAATCAATAAAATCGAAAGTTACAAAATACATTCCTGATTGTTGCGATTTTAAATCGAGCTCGTAATTATTTCCGTAAGTATGTGTTATTCTTGCATTAATTAACCTTCCTGTAATATCATAAACCTTTATATCAGGATTAATAACAGGAATATCGCCTAATTCAATAGTAACTTTGGCTTTTGTAGGGTTAGGATAAAGTTTTACTTCGTTAGAGTAATCTATTTCGTTAACCTTAATAATACAAGCTTTAAGTCGCATGTTTAACGATATTTCAAGAGTATCGCCAAGCATTTGAGTTGGAGTCATCCAGTTATTTGTTGATTTAGCACAAACAGTAGTGTTTGGTCCATTAGGTCTGTTTCCTGAGAAATATACGGCAAAAGTATCTTGTGGTTCTCCACTACTAACAGAAGGATATTTCAAATAGAAACCAACATAAAACTCTTCGGAAACTTCAACAGGATCATCAAAAACAACAGGATTATATTGGTCTTGAGTATAATCGCTAATATAAGTCTTTTTTGAACCTAATATTTCACCCGGCATACCGGTTAAACTATCAACACTCCAGATATAGTATTTTACTTCGTTATAGTTTTGCGAATTGTTTTGAATTCTCGAAGGTGATACATATATTTCTCTAATTTTATCAAAAGTATAATTTGTGAATTTCTCAGCATAATACTTTACTTTTAAATAATTATGTCCCGGGAAATATCCCCAATCACCGGCGTTACTAGTTAAGTGATATGCCGCTTTTGCTTCACTTTTTGGCATGTTTGCTAAATCGTTTTCACAGAAACCATCTTCGTCAGGCCAAGGCCACTGAGTAATAACTACAATATATTCAGGTTTACTAGCAGTATCAGCATAGCTTGTATTACTAACTTCAAGGCTTACATCAAAAGGTCCATCTGTTGAATTATATGTTATTGATGGAGGATATTGTCCGTCAAAAGTTGCAGGTGTACCGCCTTCAAATTCCCAATGCCAATTGGTAACCGGACCTACAGATAAATCGGTAAAATCTACAGTCCAACCTTGTTGTATTAAACGAGGTGTTGTTGCTTTAAAGTTTGCATAAACAGTATCTAAGTTATTAGGGTCAATAACATAAATGTAATCATTTTTATACATTGTGTCATTACCCAAGCTGCAATATATAATTAATGTCGCATCATAATGTCCAGGTACAGTATTGTATGCAACAGCCGCTAAATTGCCTGCTCCTGCAACAGTAATATTATTATTTGGAGCATCAGCATTTTCAAGAATCCACAAAGAAGAATCTATTAACGATTGATTAGTAGATAAGTTTGTATAATCAATAGATGTTCCCGGAGTTATTGTTGTTTGTGATGCTTGAAAATTTGCAACGGGTACAGTTGAAGAATCAATAACGTGTATATATGCAGTTTTTGTTACTGTTTGAGTATCTGAAGCACTATATGCCATTAAAGAAACGTCGTAATCGCCTATTGTTGACCAAGTAACAGTAGGGAATTCTGCATTTGAAGTAGGAGTGTCAGCACCTGTAAAAGTCCAATTCCAAGTTGTTATAGGTCCGTTTGCAATAACAGTGCTTGTAAAGTCAACATTTGCACCTACAACAACAGTTGTTGGTGTACCTGTAAAATCAAATTGTAATGCATTAGGGTCAACAATAGTAATATATTGTGTTTTTGTTTCAGTATCTGTTGTAGTGCCATCGCCAATTGTTAAACTTACAGTGTAAGTTCCTGTAGCGTTATAAGTAACAGCCACAGGTCCAGAAGTGTTATCTGTTTGAGGAGTTGCAGCTGTTGCCGAACCATCAAAATCCCAATCGTAAGTGCTTATACCTGTACCAACAGATGTATTGGTGAAAGTAATTGTTTGTCCAATATTTGCAGTTGTAATATCTGCTGTAAAATCAGCATCTAATGGAACCACTGTTCCACATAATCCATTATCAATAATTCCTGAACGGTCGCTGTCTATAACTCCATTCATATATGCAACTTGTTCAGCTGAAAACATATTCTGACAAGAAGCATAACTCATATAGTTCTCGTATTGATCAGGCAAATCACCAGTTCCTTCATCACAACTATTTGGTGTTGTGGCATTTGGGTCGCATGTGTAAACATCCATTTGGTCATAGTTACTTTCAGGAGTGTCTGCAAAACCATCATCAACACTGCAGGTTGGACTGTCTGCCCATGTGTGCTGTAATCCCAAATAATGACCTATTTCATGAGTTGCGGTTCTGTTATCAGCTCCGCCATAAGGTCCTACTCCAATATCAGAGTCTAGCACTAAACCATCGTACGATAATCCTGCAGCAGCAGGTAGATAAGCATAACCGGCAACACCTGCACCTGCTCCATTAGTAATATTGCAAATCCAAATGTTCATATATGTGTCAGGGTCCCATGCAGGATCACCATTTCCGGTTGTGCCGGTAGCTCCTGCGGGTATTGTTGCCCCCGGAGCATATTTCATTTCATCAGATTCTAAATCTGGGTCAAAATAATCTTCATCTGTATCAACCCTTACTATACCGGTAGTTGGGTTCCCTGACGGATCGGTTTGAGCTAAACAAAAGTTTAACTGAGCATCTCCAACAACAGAGTTGAATATTGCTCTTGTGTCGCTTGCATCAGGATTTGTTCTGGTATAATCTTCGTTCAATATAGAAATAATTTCATTTATATCTGCATCGGTTACTGCAACATCAGTACTTCCTGTACTTCCGTTATATACCACATGAACAACAATAGATATTGTTCTAATTGCATTAGTTGATTTGTTAGCTCTGTTTAACAGGTATTTGCGAGCTGCTTCTTTATATACTTTCTTTCGTGCTTTGTATATTTCTCTATTGTTTCCTTGACTTAAAAATCGTTCGTCTAATTCATGCGAATAACATGTTTTCGCATGGTAAAATTCGGCTCTATCATCTTGAGCTTTTGTTGAAGATATTAATACTATCAGAAATAGTAATGGTAAAAATTTTCTCATCATATATTTATTTAATTTATTCAAATTTAATACTTTTTTTATGACGAAAAAAATTATAACTTGGTTGCGTTAAATTACTTTTTAACAAATATATTTTATATGAAAAAAAAAGTTGTTATAACTGCCAGTGGTTCAGGTGTTAGAATGAACGAGAGTATTCCTAAACAATTTTTAATAGTTAATAAAAAACCTGTACTGTTTTATACAATAGAACAATTTTATAAATATTTACCTGAAATTGAAATAATTTTAACCTTAAATAAGGACTATATAAATTATTGGAAAACTTTGCTTAGTGAATATAGGTTTAATATAAATCATAGAATAGTTATTGGTGGTAAAACTCGTTATGATTCTGTTAAAAATGCGATTAATACTATAAATGAAGATTGTTTAGTAGCAGTACATGATGCTGTTCGTCCTTTTGTTAGTGTTGATACTATTTCAAGGTGTTTTGCTGTTGCTGAAGAAAAGGGAAATGCAGTGCCTTATGTTGCGATTAACGATAGTATAAGGCAGATTGATGTAGATACTAATTATAGTGTTAACAGGAATAAATTTGTTAAAATTCAAACTCCTCAAATATTTAATTTAGATTTAATAAAAAAAGCATATTCAAACACTAACAATAGTGAATATACTGATGATGCAAGTGTATTAGAAAGTATTAATGAGAAAATTAATTTAGTTAAAGGAAATGTTGAGAATTTTAAAATAACAACATCGTTTGACTTGATATTGAGCGAAATATATTTAAAAAAATAAAATTTTATGGCTAAGAATTTTATTAACACTTAAATGATAATAACTAAATTTATTTGATGTTTAAAACAATACTTTTTTTAATTACTTTGCATAATTAATTTAATACTATTTAAACTAATGGCAGAAAAGCTTAAAGAAAAAAAAGTAAAGGAACCTTCAGCTGTAAATAAGCTTGTTGTAATATTAAGAGATGAAAAAACTGTTTTTATTTGGGGCTTTTTTTTATTGCTTTTTTCTAGCTTTTTATTACTTTCAATGTTGTCTTATTTATTTACATGGAAAACCGATAATATTGAATGGTTAGCAGTAATTTCTTCAAGTGATGTAACTGTTGATAATTGGGGCGGGAAATTAGGAGCTATTATTGCAAATAAATTTATTTATTCATGGTTTGGATTACCTTCTTTTGCGTTTATATTTTTATTTATTATTTCGGGACTAAATTTTATTGGTGTAAAATTATTTAAATTAAACAACACTCTTAAATATACTATTTTAGGGGTTGTATGGTTTTCTGTTGCATTAGGTATTTTAGATAATTTACTTTATAATCAGGAATTTCTTTTAGGAGGAGCTTATGGCTATTTTATTAGTAAATGGTTAGTATCATTCTTAGGTAATTTTGGAACAAGTTTAGTATTATTGGTTGTGCTTTTTTCTTTTGTTATTTTAACGTTTAACAGTATATTTATTAAGCTTAAAACAGCTTTGGGACTAATAAATAGACCTGATGAAGACTCATTGGTTGATAAAGCTGAAATTAAAAAAGAAAATATTAACGAAGAAGATTCTAAAAATACAGATAGTATTGAAACTCTTGATACAACAAAACAAAAAGAAAGTGAAGTTGAATTTGAAACTGAATTTATTAAAAATGAAGCAGATGAAGTGTCTAATATTGAAAACGATACATCGAATGACTTTCAAGTAAATAATACAAAAGAAAATGATATAGCTGATGATCATAATTCTGAAAATGAAATAGAAGAAGAGTTTGTGGTGCAAAGAGCAGAGGATGATGAGCTCGATGAAAAATCGGTATTAATTACTCCGGAAGGAGATTTTGACCCAACTTTAGATTTATCGTTTTACAAAATGCCTTTACCTGAATATTTAGAAGATCACCATGCAGGCAACACAGAAGTTACACCGGAAGAGCTTAATGCAAATAAAGATAAAATTATAAAGACATTAGGCGATTATAAAATTAAAATTGATAAGATAAAGGCTACAATTGGACCAACAATTACTTTGTATGAAATTGTTCCGGCAGCAGGGGTTAGAATTTCAAAAATACGTAACCTTGAAGATGACATTGCTTTAAGTTTGGCAGCTTTAGGTATAAGAATAATAGCACCTATGCCCGGAAGAGGTACTGTTGGAATTGAAGTTCCTAACGAAAAGCCGGAGATAGTTTCAATGAAAAAAGTTATTCTCTCAAAAACTTTTCAAGAAACAAAATACGATTTACCTGTTGTTCTTGGTAAAACAATATCAAACGAAACATATATATTCGATTTAGCAAAATCGCCACATATACTTGTTGCCGGAGCCACAGGGCAAGGAAAATCGGTTGGTATTAATGCAATATTAACATCATTACTTTATAAAAAACATCCTGCACAATTAAAATTTGTATTAATTGACCCTAAAATGGTAGAATTATCAATTTATGCAAAAATTGAAAAACATTATTTAGCAAAATTACCAGATGAGGACGAACCTATTATTACAGATGTTAAGAAGGTGATAAATACATTAAATTCGCTTGCTGTAGAAATGGATGATAGATATAACTTGCTTAAAGCTGTTGATGCAAGAAATATTAAGGAGTATAATGCAAAATTTATTAAGAGACAATTAAACCCTAATAAAGGACATAAATACCTGCCATATATTGTGTTAGTTATTGATGAGTTTGCAGATTTAATTATGACTGCAGGAAAAGAAATAGAAACACCTATTGCACGTATTGCACAAAAAGCTAGAGCTATTGGTATTCACATGATTGTTGCTACACAGAGGCCATCAACAAATATAATAACAGGAATAATAAAGGCTAACTTCCCTGCTCGTATGGCATTTAAAGTTTCTTCTATGGTGGATTCACGAACAATTTTGGATAGTCCCGGAGCAAATAATTTAATTGGTCGAGGCGATTTGTTAATTACTGATAACAATGAATTGATTAGAGTTCAGTGTGCATTTGTTGACACTCCTGAGGTAGATAGAATAACGAAACATATAGCCGAACAGCAAGGTTACCCAACAGCATTTGTATTGCCAGATGTAGATGAGGCTGGCGAATCTGGCATAGGTGATATAGATTTGAAGCAGCGTGACCAATTATTTGAAGAAGCAGCACGTTTGGTTGTAGGTTCTCAACAGGGTTCAACGTCTAGCATACAGCGTAAATTTTCTATTGGTTATAACCGTGCAGGTAGAATTATGGATCAATTAGAGGCTGCCGGAATTGTTGGCCCATTTGAAGGAAGTAAGGCTCGTAAAGTTTTATTTCCAGATGAGTATTCTTTGGAACAGTATTTGAATAGTATGAACTAAAAATATTATAAAATGAAGTATTTGTATTTATTAATTACAGCATTATTCTTGTCTTTTTCGGTATTAGGACAAGATGCAAACAGTGTAAAAGCAAAAAAGATTTTAGATAAAGTTTCGGCAAAAACCAAGACTTTGAAAACCATAAAAGCCATTTTTTCTTTTGAGATGAATAATCAACAAGAAAAAATAAACGAAAAAAGTGTGGGTAAAATATGGATTAAAGGTGACAAATATAAGTTAGAACTAATGGGCGTAGAAACTTTTTGTGATGGTAAATTAATTTGGTCGTTTATGAAAGACGAAGAGGAAGTAAATATTTCGGAAGTAGATAATAGTAGCGATAAAACCATGAATCCTGCAAAAGTATTTACAATGTATGAAAAAGGGTTTAAATATAAATTTATTAAAGAAATATTTGAAGATACAAGACCACTTTATGTTATCGATTTAATTCCGTTGGATTATGACGGAGAATATTCTCGTATTAGATTAAAAATTGACAAATCGAAAAATACTATTTATTCGATGAAACGTTTTGGTAACGATGGTAATATTTTTACTATTAAAATAAAAAATATGCAAGTTAATAAGCCATTAGATGATAAAATGTTTAAATTTGATAAAACAAAACATCCTGATGTTGATATAATTGATACTAGAGAATAAAAAATGCGAGCCAAAGCTCGCATTTTTTATTCAAATAAATTTATTTATTTTTCCCGTTTGTTAATCCTTCATCTAAAATAAAATCTATTGTTTTAGGAGTAACTTTTTTTGCAACTGATTCTTGAAAAGTGTCATTCCAGTTTATTTTTAAAACAGAAAATTGCATATCTGATATTTTTCCAGGTATATGGAAATAAACAGAAAATTTTGTTTTTTCACCTTTCCTTAGTAATTCAGGCTTGGCTTTTTTGTTGTCGTTTGCATACTCAATACCATCTTTACCATCAACTTTTACCGATAATTTTGATGGGTCAACAATTCCAATTTCTTTACCTATATATGTACATTCAAATTTTGCATAGGTTTCTTGAGTTTCCTGTTTAAGTTTTAGTAATTTAACTTTAAAGTTCCCTGTTTCAAAACTATTAGTTGATGCAGGTAGTTTAAAATCTTTAGTTTTAATAGTTTTTCCTTTTGCAGATATAGTATATAAACCTTTTAAAATAAATTTAAATGTATCTACATGAAAATTATTTGAACCGGTAGCTTTTATAGTTTTTGTCTTTGATTTGGTTGGTAAAATATACGTATATTTTTCTTTATCAGTAAATTTGCCGGTTTTATATACAAATTCCGATTCTCCTTTATTATACATTATATAATCTGTTCCGGTATTAGATATTTTAATGCTAAATTTTGCATATTCAATTTTTGAAACAATATTTGAAATCTCAATCTTGAAATCAGCAGTCTCAATATTTGCGGGTGTTTTGTACCAGTTTGCATGCTTTGGGTTTGTGTTTTGGGCATTAATAAAAAAGCTGAGTGTCATAAGAAATGACATTAAAATAGTTCTTGTTTTCATACTAAATAATTTATTTTGTTCGATTACAAAGGTATAAAATAAGTCTTATTATTTTATACCTTTGTAATATTTGATGTGTATTTCTGTAAAATATCAACAATACTATCATACATATTTTTGTAATATTTAGGCAAATCCGGTATTGTAGCCCACACAATATCACGAATATTTTCTTCAGTTTGAGGTATTAGTGTTTCGTTAGCATTATAACTCATTAAAAACCAAATTGTATGTTTTAAATTTAACTGATTGTTGTATTTGTAAATATGAAATGTTTCGGTTAATTTTTTGATTATTTTGTGTTTTGTTATTCCGCATTCCTCTTTCACCTCTCTATATGCACAATCAGCTTCTTGTTCATTTTTTTCTATCCAACCTTTTGGTAAATCCCAAACATTATAGTGTTTTATTAGTAAAACTTCATTATTATTATTTAAAACTAATCCACCAGCAGCTTTTATATAATTAAGCTGTTTTTTTAAGGTCTCAATAGTGTTATCTATGTTGTCAGTTATAATAATATAGTTATTATCTATGTTATCATTAGTAAAATCAACTATAAATGAATTATCAATAATATTTATTGGCAAACAAGCGTTGCATTTTGTACTTTTGTCACTTATCAATAAAAAATTATTGTTGTAAAAAATTTTATACATTCGCATAATGGAAAATATTAGTAAAAATACTGCCGAAAAACTATTACAAATTAAAGCAATAAAATTGCAACCATCAAATCCATTTACATGGGCTAGTGGATGGAATTCCCCAATATATTGCGATAATCGTAAAACATTATCGTATCCAGATGTAAGAGCATATATTAGAGATGGTTTTGAGCATATAATAAAAGAAAAATACCCCAATGTAGAGGTTATAGCAGGTGTTGCAACAGGAGCAATTGCTCTTGGCGTTTTAGTTGCCGAGGCTATGAATTTGCCTTTTATATATATACGTTCTGCATCAAAAGGTCATGGATTGCAGAATACTATTGAAGGAGCTTACCAAGCGGGGCAAAAAGTTGTGGTTATTGAAGATTTAGTTTCTACAGGAGGCTCATCTTTAAAGGCAGTTGATGCTTTACGCGATGCAAATATAGATGTTTTAGGTATGCTAGCAATTTTTACTTATGGCTTTAAAACTGCTGCCGATAATTTTACAAAAGCAAATGTAGAACTTACAACATTAAGCGATTATAATGCTTTGATAGAGCACGCATCAAAAATAGATTATATTAAAGAAAGCGATAAAGCAACTCTTGCAGAATGGCGTGTTGCTCCAGATAAATGGGGAAAGTAGTTTAATACATAATCAGTAATTATTTAATACATTAACAATACAAAATAATGACTCGTATAGAAAGCGATAAACGTAAAATAGATAAAAGCTCAGAAGTTATATTCAATTTTTTATCAGACTTCAATAATTTTGAAACAATAATGCCAGATAAAGTTGTCGATTGGAAATCGGATAGCGATTCATGTTCGTTCACAATTTCAGGCTTAGCCTCGCTTGGAATGCGAATAACTGAGAAAACACCAAATTCACATATTAAAATAATTGATGAAGGAAAAGTTCCGTTTAAATTTAATTTTTTAATTAATATTGAAGAAAATGGTAATGATGCAGATGTTCAACTTATTTTTGATGCAGATTTAAATACAATGCTTAAAATGGTTGCTGTAAAACCTTTACGTAACTTTTTAAATATGCTTTTAGATGAATTGCAGAATATTTCATTGTAACAATATATTTATTTAATAATAAAACATAATTTACCATTTTAAGAGGTAAAGTTTTAACACTTTAACAATATAATTTGTGGTTTCAATAGATGCATTAACAGTACGTTTTAACGGAATAGCTATATTTAATAATATTTCATTCTTGATAAACAAAAAAGAAAGAATGGGGTTAACCGGTAAAAATGGTGCCGGAAAATCGACATTATTAAAAGTAATTATTGGCGAACAAGAAGCTGATGAGGGCGGAGTAAGTATGTCTTCTGATGTTACATTGGGGTATTTGCCACAGCATATGAATGTTGTTAACGATGATTCTATTATTAATGAAACACTAAAAGCTTTTGAAGAAGTAAATGCACTAGAAAAATCGATTGAAAAAATCACAAATGATATTTCAGAACGTACTGATTATGAATCGGATAGTTATCATAAATTAATTGATAAGTTAACAGAGCAAACGCAAAGGTTTGATATATTAAATGGTGCAAACGCAAGAGCAGAAGCAGAAAAAACACTAAAAGGTTTGGGGTTTCTTGCATCGGAGTTTGATAAACCTACCTCAACACTTAGTGGTGGCTGGCGAATGAGAATTGAACTTGCTAAAATTATTTTACGCAAACCTCAATTATTACTTCTTGATGAGCCAACAAATCATCTTGATATTGAAGCAATTTATTGGTTAGAGAATTTCTTGAAATCGTATTACGGAGCAATTGTATTAATTTCACACGATAGGGCTTTCTTAGATGGAGTTACACAACGAACTGTAGAAATATCACTTGGTAAAATATACGATTATAAAGCAAATTATTCAACTTATGAGGTGTTACGAAAAGAACGCCGACAACAGTTAATAAACGCATACGAAAATCAGAAAAAGCAAATAGAAAAAACCGAAGAATTTATAAATAGATTTCGTTATCAGGCAACTAAAGCAGTACAGGTACAATCAAAAATAAAACAACTCGCAAAAGTAGAACGTATTGAAATTGATGATGAAGATAAAGCATCAATTCATTTCCGATTTCCTCCGGCTCCACGTTCTGGAACTATTGTAGTTGAAGCAAAAGATTTGAATAAATCTTATGGCGATAAAGAAGTTCTAAAAGAATTAAACTTAATTATTGAACGTGGCGAAAAAGTTGCTTTTGTGGGTAAAAATGGCGAAGGTAAGTCAACTCTTGCAAAAGTTATTATAGGCGAACTTGAACATACAGGAGGATTAAAGTTAGGTCATAATCTTAAAATTGGGTATTTTGCACAAAATCAGGAGCTTTTGCTCGATGGTAACAAAACTGTTTTTGAAACAATTGATGATATTGCTGTTGGCGATATTCGAAAAAATGTTAGAGGTTTGTTAGGCTCTTTTTTATTTTCAGGCGAAGATATTGATAAAAAAGTAAAGGTATTATCTGGAGGCGAAAAAACTCGTTTGGCATTATCTAAACTAATTTTAGAACCATATAATTTACTGGTGCTAGATGAACCTACAAATCATTTGGACATTCGCTCAAAAGAGGTTTTAAAAAATGCACTAAATCAATATGATGGAACTTTAATTGTGGTTTCACACGATAGAGATTTTTTAAATGGTTTAACCGAGCGTATTTATGAATTTACTGAGAAACGTACAAAACTCTTTATCGGAAATATATATCAGTTTTTAGAGAAAAAAAATCTTGAAAATTTAGACTTACTTGATAAAAAATCTGTTTTAAAATCTACGGAAGTAAAAAAAGAATCATCAGTTAATAAATTGCAATACGAAGAAAGAAAAAAGTTACAACGCGAGATAAGAAAATTAGATACTCAAATTGCTAAAACTGAAAACGAAATAGAAAAAATAGAGCAAAAGATATTGGATTTAAACCTTATACTAAGTGATTCGGCTAAAATTGAAGCAGAAAATCTTGATTATGCAGATTTATATAAGCAAGTACAAAAATTAAATAAAACTCTCGATGAAAAAACTTACGAATGGGAAGTTTTATCGGAACAAAAAGAGGATATGGAATTGAAAAATAATTAATTTTTATTACCTTTGTTGATAATGGGGGATTAGCTCATCTGGCTAGAGCGTCTGACTGGCAGTCAGGAGGTGGTCGGTTCAAGTCCGATATTCTCCACCAATGTAAGTGTGTAAGTTAAAAAAATACCGTAATGTATTTCTCATTACGGTATTCTTTTTTACATGTATATTTACCGTGTAAACTAATCAATAATAATAACTAAATATTTAGATGCTTGCCAAAAAGCATCAGCATCTGTAATTTTAATTTTATCAACTTTACCTTCTCCTTCAATTTTGTATGAACTTTCAGGGTTTGATGTTACTATTTTAATTTTCTTTGCAAAAACAGAAATCTCATGTAAATTACGTTTATCTGCTTTTGTGAAATAATCTTTATTAAAATCACCCTTTAGTTTTGTAGTTTTTCCAATGCCAATAAAACCACCTTCTTTAGTAAGTACATTGTTTTCTATAAGTTCTTTTTTAGTACCTAAAGCATAAAAAACAGTGTTTAGTTCATCGTCTTTATCTTCAATAATGTTATCTTTTTCTTCGTTTTCAATTTCTAAATTTTCAACATTAGAAGTAAGTTCTTCAACCTGTATATTCATACTAGCTAATTGCTCGTTTAGTGAATTAATTTCTTCGTTTTTCATTTTTAACTGTTCTTCAAAAAGTGCAATAGTTTTTTCTAGTGAAGAAATCTTTTTATTTGAGCTACGATATTTCTTTTTAAGAGCTGCAAGTTTCTGTTGATTCTCTTTCATTTTATCGTAAATGCTATTAATATCTCTTTGTATTTGTTCTTTTGTGTCGGTTGCTATTTCCGAACCAGCCGAGCCAGTATTTACACTTATCATTTTTTCAGTAGATTTAATATCGTTCAAGTTTTCTTGAATATCGTTTAAATCGTTTAAAAAGTTAACCACTTCATCACCACGCATATTAGAGAGTTCGGCTAAACTATCTTTTTCGTGTTGTAGGCTTAAATATTCCGGTGATTCCTGTACGTTCTGACAAGAAAAAAATGCAAAAATTGCAACTACTGAAATTAAAAATACTTTTTTCATCTTATATATATTTAGTTAATTAATTATTTATTATTATATCGTACATTTCTGATACAGTCATACCATATTCTTTTAGTTGTTGTGGTATAATGCTTTCTTCACTCATACCCGGCACAGTGTTTATTTCTATAAAATATGGTTCTTCGTTATTTATCATATAATCAACACGTACAACACCTTTGCAATTAAGTTTTTTGTAAATTAATTTAGATATTTGTTTTACCTTTTCCCTAACAACTTCGCCTACACGAGCTGGGGTGATTTCGTTAGATTTACCATTATATTTAGCATCGTAATCGAAAAACTCGTTTTCGCTAACAATTTCGGTAATTGGCAATGCAATTAATTCTCCATTTTTGTTAAATACACCGGAGGTAACTTCGGTTCCGGGTAAAAATTCTTCAATAATAACTTCGGTATCTTCTTTTAACGCAGTTAAAATAGCATTTTCTAAATCTTCAATTTGTTTAACTTTCGATATTCCAAAACTTGAACCTCCTGCATTGGGTTTTACAAAGCACGGTAATCCGGTTTTTGCAATAATTTCTTTAGTGTTAATTTTATCACCTTTACGTATTAAATATGCTTTTGCAGATTTTATTCCTTCGTAATCGAGTACAGCTTTACATATATATTTATTAAATGTAACAGCCGATATTAATGCACTTGATGTTGAGTAAGGGATGTCGATTAAGTCGAAATACGATTGTAATTTGCCATCTTCGCCCGGTGTTCCGTGAATCATTATTAATGCAAAATCGAATTTAATTTTATCGTTATTAAAACGAAAGCTAAAATCGTCTTTGTTTACTATTGTATCGCAAAATTGGTCGCTAGTAACAACCCATTCGCTGCCTTTTACATAAACTGTATAAGTGTTATATTTTTCTTTATTTAGTAGCTTACGAACTTGCTCAGCACTTTGCAATGATATAACCGACTCAGATGAATCGCCACCGGCAAGTATTGCAATATTTTTTTTCATTAAATTATTTTAATAATTAATAATTCAAAGATATTGAAAATATTATTTTAACTATTATTGCCTTTTAATCTTTTATATTTTTTTATTAACAGTTTGGTTTAGATATTATTTAATTAAGCTCAGACCTTCTAAAGCAGATTTGTCGTTTGGCGATAAAAGTAAAACTTTCTCGAAAAGTATTTTTGCTTCACGATTTTTCCCTAATTTAAGATTTGTCCATGCAAAAATTATTGCACTATTATAGTCGAAAGGGTAGTAGTTTGAAATTTTTTGGAAACTCGAAAATGCGTGAGAATAATCTTCTCTACCGTAGTAAATTAAACCCAGTTTATAATTTGCTGTGTAATTTGCAGGGTCTAAATGCAAAATGTCTTCATAAGTACGAGCAACCAAATTCCAATTGCCCAGAGCTGATGCAGGATAAACTAAACCTAATTTTGCTTCAATTGAATAAGGCATTAATTCAATAGCTTTTTTGTAAAAAGATATTGATTCGGTAAATAAACCGGCGGAATAATTTAACCAACCAAGTCTTAAATTTGTTTCGTACGAAGTTTCATTATAAACTTTTTTTAGAGTCTCAGCAGCTTTTTTATATTCGCCTTTTGTTTCTAATGTGTAGCTTTCGGAAAAAGCTTTTTCTAATTCTTTATTTTGAGAAAAACTAATTGTACTTGTTAATACAATTAGAGTAAAAAGTGTTTGTTTTAAAAAGTCCATTTTATTCCTCCTATTATTGATGAATTATTTATTTTAGTGTTATTTGTTTTTGTCTCTAATGTTGGCTCCTCAGGATAAACCGGAGGGTTTATTTTGAAATTATAAAAATATTGTTCACGCGTGTTATACATGTATTTTACAAAAATGCTTAAGTGTTCTGTTATTGGCGATATTAAATTAATGCGGTACTGACTTGTTATTGGCGAAATATCATTATAAACAATAAAACCGTTTGTTTCGTTATATTCGTTAATTCTACCTAAATATGCTTGTGCTTCAATCCATAAAAAATTAAATGTTTTAAATCCAAGTTTTAATTTTGTTATATTATTATTTTCTAAAGTGGAATATGTGCTTGATTGCCTATTTCCTCCACCTCTACCTGATGTTGATTCCGTAACAATTTTTTCGGCAATATTTTGAATGCCTGTTGATGCAATTAAATATAAATTTTTATTTCCTAAAGGATAGTATATCACTTCTACCTCTGCTAAAAATTGTCTGTTACTATTTAAATTTGAGTATGTGCCACGTAAACCAAGTTCAAAATTTGATATTTTTTGTTGCATATTTATACCAAAAATAATCTCAGAAGATTTTAGCTCGGTATTTTTATATACTACACCATAATCTATTTCAGGGTAGTAATAGTTATCGCTAATTTTAAGAATATTTAGAGCTGTGGTTAAACTAAAGTTATTTGATAAATATTTAAGATTAAAATAATAAGAGCTTTGTTTTGTGTTGTTGCTGTAATTTTTTATTTCTATACCATTTGTAGTGTTTGTTTTAGTTATTTGTGTTTTGTTTTCGTTTAAATAGCTATAGTTAATGTATGCTTTTATATGATTACTAAAGCTAAATTTAAAACCTAAACCAAAAGTAGTATTGTATTTATTTTTATATCTAATACTCGAGCTAATATATTTGTCAGGATTATGAAATTCATAATTAGATAATGCGTTGGCATCATTATTAATAAAACTACCGGCAAAAACATCTATTGATTTTAAAAAATGATTTTTTATTACTAACTTATTTTTTAACGAATCAGAAAAAAAATTACTATAATATTCTGCTTTGTATGAGTATCCTGAAAATAAATATGAGTAGTATAAGTATTCTCGTAATGTTGGGTTAATATTGTATTCTCTTGCTGCTTCAAAGTGTTTTGTTGCTTTTACATAGTTTTTTCTTTCGTAATATGCTATTGCAATTCGCATTTGTAAATAATACGAATTGTAATTTTTGTCGAGAGCTTGTTTTGTTAGCGTTATTAATTCTTTCCAATTTTGTTTTGTGTATAATTCGTATGTTTTTTTATCGAAATAGCTGTATGATAAACTGTCTTGTGCATAGATGCTTAGGTTTATAAAAATAAGAAAAACAACAATTAATTTCATACACAACTATACTATAAGTTCAAAGAGTAAATATAAGCACTAAAAACGATTAATGATTTATATTATTTTGTTTTTTAGTTATATTTTTTTGTTTAAAAATTCATTAAGAATTTTTTCTGTTTCATAAACTGCTATGTCAATATTATCGTTAATAATTGTTTTGTCAAATTTATTGGCAAACGAAATTTCAAATTTAGCTTTGTCAATGCGTTTTTTTATATTTTCAGGTGAATCTGTGCCTCGTTTAATTAATCTGTTTTCTAGTTCTTCGACTGAGGGTGGCATAATAAAAATTGAAATTGCTTTATCTCCATATTGTTTTTTTATGTTCAATCCTCCAGCAATATCAATATCAAAAATAACATTGTTACCTTTCGCAAATATTCTGTCTATTTCCGATTTTAGAGTTCCGTAATAATGGTCTTCATAAACTTCTTCCCATTCAATAAACTCATTTTTTACAATTTTATTTTTGAAATCTTCGGGTGGTAAAAAATAGTATTCAACTCCGTGTTTTTCATTTCCGCGAGGGTTGCGTGTGCAAGCTGAGATTGAAAACTCAAGTTTAAAATCTTTTTTTAATAAATGCTCTATTATTGTTGATTTTCCTGCTCCTGATGGAGCCGATAGTATTACTAATTTACCTGACATTAGACTTATAAAATATTTAATACTTGTTCTTTTATTTTCTCAAGCTCGTCTTTCATTTTTATTACAATGTGCTGTATATCAGTATCGTTTGCTTTCGAGCCCATTGTGTTTATTTCTCTACCAATTTCTTGCGAAATAAAACCAAGCTTCTTTCCTTGTGCTCCTTCTACATTCAATGTTTCAATAAAATATTTGCAATGATTTGTTAAACGAACTTTTTCTTCTGTAATGTCTAATTTTTCAAGATAATAAATAAGCTCTTGTTCAAATCTGTTTGTATCGATATTTTTAGTATCTATAAATTCGTCTAAATTTGCTTTTATTCGTGTTTTGATTTTATCTATACGTTGCTTTTCAAGAGCTTCAACTTCTTTTTGTAAACTTATTATTGTATTAATACGATTATTAAAATCAATTTCTAACGCTTCACCTTCTTGTTTCCTGAAGGTATTAATATTGTTTAAAGCTTCAGTAATTGCATCTTTAATAATAAACCATTCTTTATCTGTTAATTCTTGGTTATCGGCTTTTATAACTTCGGGAAAGCGTAAAATATTCTGAAAAGTTTGTTCCGAAACATCAATATTAAGCTCTTTACCTATCTGCGTAAGCTGATTAAAATAATTTACAAAAGCATCTTTATCAATATTTGTTGGGGTAGATTTACCAATATTATCAAACTGTATTGAGAAATCAATCTTTCCTCTAATAAGTTGTTTTGAAATTAGTGTTTTTATTTCAATTTCTTTTTCTCTAAAAATAGATGCCGACCTAATATTTACGTCTAATTGTTTGCTGTTAAGCGAGCGTATTTCAATATTTATTGCTTTATCTTCTGTTTTTATTGTGGCTTTTCCAAAGCCGGTCATCGATTTTAACATATTTTTATTTTATTTCTAAATATAAATTTAAATGTTCGTCTCTAAGTGGGCGAACTTGCACAATTGATATTTCTTCGTAATGATTTCCTGCCTCTTCTTTCATACCAAGTACATAATAATCACCATAATTTATATAACCAAAATAAGCAGAATTTGTACCATCTTCAGTAATTCGGTATATTGCTAAGTTGTTATTACTCGATTGTAAATCAACCTGAATATCATCGTAACTTGCGTATAGAAATACATCAGCATTACTTAAACTTGTTGCTGTGTTTCCTCCATCTTTATAGTAATATGTATGTACGGTTAATTCACCGGTAACACCAGAAGTGTCGCTAGTAACAATTGTTTGAGGAGGTAAGTCGTTATTGTTGTCTTTTTTATTGCAAGAAAAAATAGAAACTATTATTAATAGCCCGATAAAGTATCTCATATTAATTCATTTTATTTGGTAAAGATAGTAATTATTCAAGTCTAATTCAAATGATGTTTTTTAGTTTGAAAACAATTTATACATTTGTGCAAAATTGATACAATGCAGGAAAGGCACATTGATAGAAAATTATATTATAACGAACAGGCATATACTACTGAAAAGTATGTTATACCTTTTATTAAAGATGTTATTGATATTGATGAAAATACAAATGTATTGGAGATTGGTTGTGGCGAAGGTGGTAATTTAAAACCTTTTGCTGATATTGGCTGTAATATTGTTGGTATTGATATTTTAGCAGGGAAAATAGAAAATGCAAAGGCTTTTTTTAAAGCACATAAAAATGAAAAAAAAATTAAATTTATTGCCGATGATATTTATAACGAGAATGCAATAAACGAAAAATTTGACCTTATTTTTATGCGTGATGTTCTAGAACATATTCACGACCAAGAAAAGTTTTTACATTATGTAAAGCGTTTTCTAAAACCTACAGGCAAATTCTTTTTAGGATTTCCACCTTGGCAAAATCCTTTTGGTGGTCATCAGCAAATGTGTAATAGTAAGTTACTATCAAAATTACCTTATTGGCATATTTTACCAATGCCAATTTATAAAGGTATAATGAAAATTTTTGGCGAACGCAAATCGGTAATTGAAGGACTTGCCGAAATAAAAGATACACGTATTACTATTGAGCGTTTTAAGAGTATAATAAAAAAAGAAAACTATAAAATTGATAAAGAAAAATTATATTTTATAAACCCTAATTACGAAGTTAAATTTAAACTAAAAGTTAGAGAGCAATCCAAAATTATTTCATCTATTCCTTATTTTAGAAATTTTACTATTACTACTTGTTACTATGTAATTTCCTTAAAATAATTTAATTTTTGTAGCTTTTTAATCTGTTTTAGTTAACCCGAATTACAAGACTTTAGAAAAAGTAGCAAAAAATAGCTAACTAAATTTTAATAAACACCATATTGGTGATATTCAGAATTTTACCAATTTAGTTAGATGGAATTATTCATGCTTTTTTCTTTTTCTGAGACGAGGCGACAA
>CAMZKE010000108.1 GCA_947311115.1 uncultured Bacteroidales bacterium
AAATTTTAATAAACACCATATTAGTGATATTCAGAATTTTACTAATTTAGTTAGATGGAATTATTCATGCTTTTTTTTTTTTCTGAGACGAGGCGACAAAGCATGTAGCTGTATATGAATACTGCAAATGGTTTGCAACGAAGTATCAGGAAAAGAAAAATGTATATAGAAAAATATAACCACCTAAATTTGGGTGATTTGGGTTTTGTGGTAAAAGATTGTTTATAAGCAGATTACACCTAATGTTGTTTGATTATATGAATAATTTGGGTTAAACTATACATTATCAGTTTACAACAACTATATTTACCAGCATAATAATACTCTACACTTGCTTAATTGCACATGTAATATATTACTTTTTAGAAATCCAACCCGATGGATTTAGCTTTTTACTACCTTTCCAAATTTGTAATTGAACTGTTGTTTTGTTCTCTTCTTTATCGGTATAAATTAAGCCTATTTTTTGCTTTGCTTTAACCTTGTCGCCTCTACTTACAAGCACTTCGGTTAAATGTGTATATACAGAATAGTATTCGCCGTGCTTAATCATTACCACAGTATAATTTGAAATATGAATAACTCTTGCAACTTCACCATCAAAAATTGCACGAGCAAACGAACCCGGTGTTGTAGAAATATCAATACCATCGTTCATTATTGTTACCTCTTTTAAAACAGGGTGTTTATGCCTTCCAAATGTTCCTGTTATTACCCCTCGCTCAGTTGGCCATGGTAATCTGCCTTTGTTAGCTCCAAAGTTTTTAGATATTAGCTTTTCTTCCGGAGTTAATGCAAATTTTCCTGTTTTCTTAGCCTTTGCAGCTGCTTTTTTGGCTTCTTCTTCAATAATTTTTGCTATTTTTCGCTGTAATTTCTTTGCTTCTCTTTTTTGTTTTTTAAGTTTATCTAATAACTCGTTTTCTTGTTGTTTTAACGATTTTATTATTTCTGCTTTTTCTTGCTTTTCACCGGAAAGTTTTAATGCTTCATCTTTTTGAGAAATAATAAGATCTTCTTTTTGTTTCTTTTTTTCGTTTAGCTCTTGTATTTTTTCTACTAATAAACTTTGTATTTGCTTAATTGCTTCAGCTTGTTTTTTTCTAAAACTTGTGTATTGTTGTAAATATTGTAAACGCTTATACGACTGATTAAAATCTTTAGCCGAAAGTATAAACATTACTCTGCTGTACGAGTTCTGATTTTTCCAAGCATAGTAAATAAGCTTTGCATATTCTTTTTGCAGCTCTTTTAAATCGTTACTCATTGAACTAATAATCATATTCTTTTCCTCAATACGACTATCAATTTTTTCAATTTCTTGCTCAATGGTTTTAATAAGCTGTTTACGATTATTTATCTGATTATTAATAAGTAATAACGCGTTAAACGATTTCTTTTTATTTTGCCGAGTTTGTTTTAGTAATTTATTGGTGTAAGCAATCTCCTTTTGTTTTTTTCGCTTTTGTTTTTCTAAAGACCGTTTGTTTTGCGAAAAACTTGAAAAAGATAGCAATAAGCTAAATACTATAATAAAATATTTTAATAAGACTCTACTCATAATTATTTTGGCTAAAATAACAATTATGTTCTAATTAACTTAGTATGGTTAATAACTTTATGAACGAGGATGAAAATTAATAATTGTATCGCGTAAATATTCTTTATCAAGATGTGTATAAATCTCGGTTGTAACTATACTTTCGTGACCAAGCATTTCTTGTATTGCACGTAAATCGGCACCTCCATCAAGCAAATGTGTTGCAAACGAATGGCGAAATGTATGCGGGCTGATATTTTTCTTTAACTCAATTTTTTTGGCCAAATTTTTTATAATTGTGAAAATCATTACCCTTGTTAATTGTTTACCTCTACGGTTTAGAAAAAGTATATTTTCAAAATCAGGATTAATTTTCATGTGATTACGATAACCATCTATATAATAGTTAATATCTTTTATAGCTTTTTCGCCAATTGGTACAATTCTTTGTTTGTTGCCTTTGCCTGTAACAACTATATAATTTTCTTTAAAATGACAATCGCTTAAGCTTAAACCGACAAGCTCTGATACTCGCAATCCACAGCTATACAAAGTTTCAACTATAGCTTTGTTTCTATGACCTTCGTTTGTGCTTAAATCTATTGCCGAGATTAACTCGTCAATTTCTTCTATTGCTAATACAATAGGTAATTTTTCGGGAATTTTTGGTGTTTCCAACAAGTCGGTGGGGTCGTTAGTTATTAAATCTTCTAAAATTAAATATCTATAAAAAGCTTTAATTCCAGATATTATTCTTGCTTGCGAACGTGCACTTATACCAAGTAAGTTAATATCTTCAATATATTTTAATAAGTCTTGTAATTCTATAGTGTCAGGAGCATTGTTTTTTTTATCGCTAATAAAAGTTTTCAAACCATTTATGTCGCGCAAATACGCTTCAACAGTATTACTAGATAAAGACTTCTCTAATTGTAAGTATGTCTTAAAAGACCTTATTTGAGTTTCCCAATTTAACATAATGTAAAGATACTTAAAGTTTCGATAACCACTTAAATACAAATTAAGTTTTTTTAAGATTAATTGAACTTTTGTAAGGGTTTTTGTTACTATTTTCGAGACTGTAAAAATCGCATAATAAATGAAAAGAATCTTTACTATATTATTTGTACTCTTTATTGCAAACTTGTACTGCCAAAACGTTAGTTTTGAGGCAACAGGACCTGGTGCAGTTTCTTTAAACGATAGGTTTTATTTAAAATATACAATCAATGCAAATGGAAACAATTTTATTGCTCCAAATCTTTCTGACTTTAATATTTTGTCAGGACCTAATCAATCGCAAAGTCAAAGTTATAGTTATATAAACGGAAAATCGACTCGTAGCATAACAATTACACTAACATATATACTTGCACCAAAAGAGCTAGGTAAATTTGTTATTGAACCTGCAAAAATTAATATTAATGGTAAAACATACAAATCAAATACAATAACTATTGAAGTAGTAAAAGGAAATACAAAAACCACATCAAATAATAGTGGTAGTTATAACAATCAAAGCAATCAAAACAATAATAGTTCTAGTGGCACTGTTAGTAAAGATAAAATTTATGTAAGTATTATTCCTAACAAACGTACTTTATATAAAGGTGAGCAACTAACAGCTACAGTTAAAATTTTTACAAAATATGATATTGCAGGATTTGAAGATGTTAAATTTCCTTCGTGGAATGGATTTTTTACACAAGAAATACCTACATCAGACCAAGTATCGCTAAAGCGAGAAAATGTAAATGGACAAATTTATTACACAGCGGTTTTACAGAAAATGATATTACAACCTCAAAAAACAGGAACAATAACTATTGAACCTGCAAAATTTGATATAATAATTTTAAAACAAGGACAACGAAAACAACGCAGAAGTATTTTCGATGACTTTTTTAATTCAGGATATCAAAAATATAGGGTATCGGTAAAATCAAGACCGGTAAAAATAAATGTAAAAGCATTGCCTAATCCACCTGAAGGTTTTGATGGGGCTGTAGGTACTTTTAAATTTGCAGCATCGATAGATAAAACAGAAGTAAACGTAAACGATGCAATTAGCTTAATAGTAAAAGTATGGGGTAATGGTAATTTAAAATTAATTAACGAGCCGGAAGTTAATTTACCTCCCGATTTTGAACTTTTTGATGATGCAAAGATAACTGACAGAATAAAAAACACATCGGCAGGAGCCAATGGAAGCAGAACTTTTGAGTATGTTTTTTCTCCTCGCCATTCGGGTACTTACAAAATACCACCAATAAGTTTTGTATATTTCGACCCAAATTTAAAGAAATATAAAACAATTAATACTAAAGAGTTTTTAATAAATGTTGAAAAAGGAAGCGGTGATACATCTCAGATTTCGCATATTGTTAGAGGCACAACAAAAGAAGATATTAAATATCTTGGAAAAGATATTCGTTTTATTAAAACAGGTAAAATAAAGCTTAAAGATAAAGCTAATTACTTATATGGCTCAAATTTATTTGCAACAGTATATTTACTTTCGTTACTATTATTTATTATTCTATTTATTGTTAAACGAAAGCATATAAAAGATAATGCAGATGTTAGATTAATGAAAAATAAAAAAGCGAATAAAATGGCTAAAAAGCATTTGAAAAATGCCGCTTTATCGTTAAAAGAAAATAATAAAAATAAATTTTACGACGATATTGCAAAAGCTCTTTGGGGATATATTGCCGATAAATTAAATATTTCGGGAACAGAGCTTAATAAAGAAAATATTGAAAGCACTTTACTTAATCATAATGCAGATGCCGAACTAGTTAAAGAATTTATTAATTTGCTCGATACTTGCGAATTTGAACGATATGCACCTACATCGAAAGAGGATAGGTTAAACGAGATATATAAAAGTGCAGAAACACTTATTGGTAAATTTGAAAGAATAATTAAAAAAAATAGAAGCTAAGATGTACAAAAAAATATTTTTCATATTAATTGTTATTGCATCTTTTAAAGTAAGTATTGCACAAGATGTTGAACAATATATTGATAGTGCTGAGATTTATTACACAAACTCAAATTACGACAAAGCCATAGAAATGTATAAAAAGGTTCTTGCCGCAGGTAAAGAATCGGGCTTTTTATACTACAATTTAGGTAATGCCTACTATAAAAATAATAAAATTACCGATGCAATATTAAACTATGAGCGTGCAAAACTTTTTATCCCAAATAATAAAGATTTGTTATTTAATTTAGATATGGCAAACCGAAATATTACAGATAAAATTGAAGCTGTACCCGAATTTTTTATTATTACTTGGTGGAAAACTTTTATAGGTATTTTTACCTCTGATACATGGGCTATAATAAGTATGGCTAGTTTTGTTTTATTACTTAGTTCGGTATTTTTATTCTTTTTTACACGTACATATTCATTAAAAAAAACATCTTTCTGGTTTGGTATAATTTTGCTGTTTTTATCGTTTAGCTCGTTTATTTTTTCAGGTAAAACAAAAGATGCAATAACAAAACACAATACAGCTATTGTTTTTGAGCCTGTTATAAATGTAAAATCGTCGCCGGGCGATGTAGGAACAGAACTGTTTGTTATTCATGAAGGAACTAAAGTTACAATAACTCAACGGTCGGGCGATTGGATTGAAATAAAACTTGCAAACGGCAACAAAGGTTGGGTTAAAAGCGATTTAGTTGAAATAATTTAAATTAAATATTATAGAAACTTCTGTCACAATTAATTGTAAAGGCAAAATCCTTGATTTATCGTCTCCAAAAATAATGGGGATTTTAAATTATACTCCTAATTCGTTTTTCGATGGAGGAAAATATAATAATGTTAAAAATGCTCTTAAGCAAATAGAAAAAATGCTTATTGATGGGGCTGATATTATTGATGTAGGGGCAATTTCATCGAAACCCGGTTCAAGTATATTATCCTTAAAAGAAGAAAAAGAACGCTTATTACCATTATTTAACGAAATATCTAAAAATTTTAGCGATGTAATATTTTCATTAGATACTTTCCGTTCAGAAATTGTAAAACAATTTGTAAACGATTTTGGGGTAAGTATTATTAACGATATTTCGGCCGGAGAATTAGATTCAGAAATGTTTAAAACTATTGCCGATTTAAACCTACCGTACATAATTATGCATATGCAAGGAACTCCTGAAAATATGCAAAACAATCCAAAATACAACAAACCAGTAGAATTAGAAATTATAGAGTATTTCGCAAAGAAACTTGCCAAACTAAAACTTTTAGGTATTAACGATGTTATTATTGATCCCGGATTTGGGTTTGGTAAAACGCTTGAGCATAATTATAGATTGTTAAACAAACTCGATTCATTTAATATTATTGATTTACCTGTATTAGTGGGTGTTTCAAGAAAATCAATGATTAATAAATTATTAAATATTTCGCCTAACGAAGCACTAAACGGAACAACAGTAATAAATACTATTGCACTGCAAAAGGGAGCAAATATTTTACGGGTTCATGATGTTAAAGAGGCAAAACAAGCCGTTACTATTGTAGAAATGACCAAAAACAGTTAATAGAATGTAAAACTTGTTATATTATTGATGGGTTTAAAATCAAGTTGTTTTTATGATGTTTACAATCGTCTATAAAACAAGTGTTTGGCGTATATACTGTTGTTTTAAAAAAATATTAATAAACCAAAATGTTTATTTAAACATTAATAATATAAATTGTTAAAATTTAATCAAGAACTTAATAATGTTGGCAATAAATAATATTGTTATTTTAAATTGTGTTGTATATTTGGGTATAAACTTTTAAAAAACAATATATTATGAAAACATTAATAATTATTTTTACAGCAATTTTTTTATTAAATATAAATTTATTTGCACATAACAAAGTAGATTTGACAAATGAAAACTCGGTTAAAATAACAGAAAACAAAAAAATATCTACAACGAAAAAAAATACTTTAATAGTTGTTAAAAATATGCTTGGAGAAGTGCTTTATTCAAAGGTAGAGGTTGAAGAGTTTGGAAATATATTAGTAGTAAACGACCAAATAAATAAACTTCCTAAAGGAATTTATGTAATAATAGCAACATCTAATAATCAGATATTTAAGAAAAAAATAATGATTAAGTAGAATATAGGCGATGTTAACCCGCATTATTCATCTTAGCCCGCATTATTCATGCTTTTTTATTTTTCTGAGACGAGGCGACAAACCATGTAGCTGTATATGAATACAGCAAATGGTTTGCAATGAAGTATAAGGAAAATGTATATAAAAAAATTACCCAAATTTGGGTTGTTTGTTATTTACTTGATTTTAAATAAATTAATTTCATTTTAGTTAAATTTAATGAATAATGCGGGTTAAATTAAACAGCCAAATACAACTTTTAAATTTGTGATGGTAAAATATTTTTGATTTAAAAAACGGTATTTTATTTAAAGGATATTTTATTGCAACGAAGCAGTTTTAGCTTTTTTATTAATACCATAACGCAACGAAAATACATGCGAATAAAGAGCTATTGATTGGTCACCTATATCGGTAAAAGCATAATCTATAGCAAAACGCTTAAATTTAAGCCCTAAACCTAAATTGGGTTGAAATGTAAAATCCTTTGAACCATCAACATTTGGTATTTGCTGAAAATTACCAACTCCTAACCTAAAATAAATTAGATTGTTATAAATAAATTCGGCACCAAAATGTGGATCTATCGAAAAAGGGTCAGATTTAATTAGTACATTTCTCATACCATCAGTAGTAATGTCTATATCTAACTCAGCTATAGCGTGAATTTTTTTATAAATATGAAATTTTCGTGCAGTACCAAGCAATATTTTAGGAGTTGTAACTTCTAACGAATTTTCCGGTATTTCATTACCTGTAGCAATAAAAGTTTCTTCAAACTCCTCTGTATTATATGTCCAAGCATTAAACGTTGATGTAACATCACGTAAGTTAACACCAAAAAGCCATTTGTTATATGTGTATTTTGCACCAATATCGAGCCCAAACCCCCATGCAGACGCAAACTGCCCAACAATACGACGAATAATTTTAACATTACCACCTACAGTTAAGCCTTCTATTTTTGTTTTTTGTGCATAAGACAATAAAAATGCATAATCAACAACCGAAAAATTTGTAATTCTATCGTAACGAATATTTCCATTATTATCAATTAAATCTAATGTATTAGGAATATCATCAACACCAAAACGAATAACCGATATGCCTATAGCGTTTTTATCGCTTAGTTTTATTGCTCCTGCCAAATAATCGTACTTAGCAATACCTGCAAAATACTCAGAGTGCATTAGTCCAATTTGCATATCTTCCTCGATATCTAAAATACCGGCAGTATTCCAATAGCCGGAAGTTACATCATTTGTAGAAGCAATTACAGAATTACTCATACCCAAACCTCTGGCACCTATACCAAGCGACAAAAATTCGTTACTATATTTTGGAGCTTGAGCTGCAACAATATTTGCAACAAACACGAGTAATATTAATATGTATTTAGTTTTTATCATTACTTTTATACAAACAGTGCTAAATTAAACAAAATATTTAACATTCATAAATTGTTTATAATTATATCAATCAAAGCTTTATGTTGAAAAATTATTAATTTTTTATAAAAAATAAGTTTATTTACTGAATTATTTAACTTACTTTTATAAAATATATTGTTAAAAATGAAAAAAATAAATTCACCAATACGGTTTATTCCAAATTTTATAACATCGTTAAATCTATTATCAGGTGCATTATCAATTGTGTTAGCATTTGAAGGCTTTCCATTATATTCGGCTTATTTAATATTTATTGCCGCAATATTCGATTTTTTAGACGGATTCTTAGCTCGTGCATTAAACGCATATTCCGATATGGGTAAAGAGTTAGATTCGCTTGCCGATTTAATTAGTTTTGGAATGGCTCCGGCAGCAATTGTTTTTAATTTAATGAAATCAACATTTTTTATGACTAAAGATATGTCTGATTTTGACCCATTACCGGAAACAAGTACTCTAATATTTTTAGGAATAACACTTTTAATTCCTGTTTTTTCAGGTTTACGCTTGGCTAAATTTAATGTTGATACTCGGCAAACATCTGAGTTTATTGGCTTACCCACTCCGGCAAATGCAATTTTTTGGGCATCGTTACCAATTATTGCACTAAAAAGCCCAATGTATTTAAATAATATAATTGGACGAATGGATTATGTTCCGTACGCTTTAGCAGGAGGAGTTATTTTTATGTCATTGCTTTTAGTATCAGAACTTCCTATGTTTTCGTTAAAATTTAAATCGTTTAAAATTAAAGATAATATAGTAAAATATGTATTCTTATTATTATCCTTAGCTTTATTATTTTACGATGGCTTTAAAAGCATTCCAACAATTATTATTTTATATATAGTAATTTCTGTACTTTTGTGGATATTTAAAAAGTTTAAAAAATAAAATTTAATTCAAATGAAATTTAATGCTGATATTAATGTAATGCCTCTAAAAGCATTACTTGACCCTCAAGGAAAAGCTGTAACCGCAAGTATGCACAATATAGGCTACAAAACTGTTGAAAATGTGAGAATTGGGAAACATATTACTTTACAAATTGAAGCAGACACTAAAGAAGCTGCCGAAGCAAAAGTTGAGGAGGCTTGTAAAACAATATTATCTAACCAGGTTATGGAGTTTTACGAATATACTGTAACCGAAATATAAAAATATAGACTTATTGTTGCTTACATAAATAAGCAAAAGAATCTCTTCGTTTTAAACCGATGAGAAATATTTTTTGGAGTAAAATTCTCAATAAAAATGGGGAATAAATTCAAACAGATTAAAATAGTTTGTAAGGAATATTAGCTTCTTTACAAACTTTTTTATTTAGTTTGAAGACCTAAACAGGTTTAAAATATCCAAAACCTAACAGGTATTATAAACCTGTTAGGTTTGAATAAATTAAGAATATGAAAATAGTTGAATTAGTACCATTAATAAATAATAAATATATAGCATTACCATTTGGTTTTATGTTAATTTATGCCGGTGTGTATTCAGGTATTTCGACTAATGTTTTTACCTTTACAAATATAATTTACATAATTATTGGAATAATTCCTTTATTAATTAGTTTTGAAAAACAACTATTTGGAGTTTTACGTTATGTTAAATATTCAGATAGTAAACTCATTTATAAACGAGCACCGTTTTATCCTAAACAAGAAATAGATATAAAAACCATTAAAGAAATAAAATTTTATGGTTCTAAAATTTATATTAGTTCTAATAGTAAAGTAATTGTAATTAATATCGATTTAATAAAAATGAAATCAAGATTAGAATTACGAGATTTTTTTACAAATAATTTTAAAGAAAAAGTAATATTTGAACATCAAGATAATATTTTTGTTGAGCGCTACGAACGTAAACTAAAAAAAATAGAAGAAAAACAGAGGTTAAAAAATGGCAAATAATTCTTCAATAGGTATATTCGATTCCGGTGTTGGTGGAATTTCTGTATGGAAAGAAATTGTAGCACTTTTACCAAACGAAAGTATAATTTATTATGCCGATAGTAAGAATTGTCCCTATGGTCCAAAAACTGACGGAGAAATTATTGAATTATCGAGAAAAGTAGTCGATTTTTTAATTAGTAAAGATTGCAAAATTATTGTTGTTGCTTGCAATACTGCAACTGCAGCAGCAATATCTACTTTACGCAAAGAATATAAAATACCATTTGTAGGTTTAGAGCCTGCCGTAAAACCCGCTGCACTTAATTCAAAAACTAATAAAATAGGTATTCTTGCTACCGAAGGTACTTTACGAGGGAATCATTTTAAACGTACATCAGAAACTTACGCAAAAAATACTGAAGTTAATGTACAAGTAGGTTATGGTTTGGTTGAGCTTGTAGAAAATAACGATATAAACTCGGAAAATACTCTTAAAGTTGTAGAAAAGTGCATTAAACCTTTAATTGATAAAAATATCGACCAATTAGTATTAGGCTGTACACATTATCCATTTTTATGTGATGCAATAAAAGAAGTATCCGGCTCGCATAATATAAATATTATTAATCCGGCACCGGCTGTTGCCTCTCGTACTTTTGATTTATTGAAAAAAAACCGTAAAAATGATAAAAATATTTTTTACCATTTTTACAGTTCAGGAAATATAAATCAATTAAAAAATACAGTTAAACTGATTAAAAATATTGACACTAATAAATATAAATTTATTTCATCAAGAAATTAAAATCATCAGAATTAGATAATTCTTTTGGATCTTCTCCATATTTAAAAATACGACAGTTTCTTTGCCCTATTAAAAATAGGTTTTCATTTTCATACAAAAACATTGTGCCCTCACGTAAACCTGCAACATACATATCTTTATTTACTTCAAGAAATTCCATGATTCTATCTTCACGAGTTTCGCCACCGTGTCCTTCAGGGTTTGCATCTAAATAGTGCGGATTTATTTGAAATGGTATTAAACCTGTAACATCAAAGCCTTTTGGGTCGATAATTGGCATATCGTTAGTGGTTTTAATTGTTGGACAGGCTACATTTGAACCTGCACTCCAACCAATATATGGAGTGCCAGCTTTTACAACATCTTTTATTGCCGATATTAAATTGTTATCATGCAACATACGTGTTAGCTGCCATGTGTTTCCGCCTCCAATAACAATTGCCTCTGCATTTTTTACAGCTTCTACAGGATTTTCAAATTTATGAATTGATACAATATCGTGCCCAATTTCGTTAAATCTTGCTTTTACTTTTGCTTCATAATCATCAAAAGAAAATGTAACCCCGGCATAAGGGATAAACAACGCTTTAACTGGCTTTTCACCCAAAAACTCTTTTATATTATTTTTTGGGTAGTCTAAATATTCCTCTCCTGCATTTGTTGAGTTGCTTATTAATAATAATCTCATAATATTTATTTTTTGCTAAAAATACTAAATAAAAAGGAATTTATTCTACTACATCCTCATCATCTTTTTCTTTAAAAGTATATCGTAGTGTTATACCTCCTGTTGCCCAAATTTGTGAACTACCCACAAAATTATATCTTGGTTGAATGTCTAATGCAATATTTATTGGAAAATTTTCTAATGTATATTCTATTCCCATTATCGCAACTATACCCGACACAAATAAATTATCTTTATTTTCTTTATTCCACTGATTATTTTCGTCCCAAATACCAATATATGGACCTCCACCAAAATACCAACGTAAACCATCTGCTTTAAAAGCTTCTAAATGATATTCGTAATATCCATTAAGTATAAAGCCTTCTTTTTGAAAATCTAAAGCAATCTCAGCAGCATGGTCGCTATTATCGCCAATAAAATGTTTTGCATTCAGCCCAATTCCCCAACCAATTTTTAAGCCAACTGCTGTTTTATAATAAAACTGAGCATTAACATTATACGATATTATTAGTGCAACAACTAGAATAAGTATTTTTTTCATTTGTGTAGTGTATTTTCAAAATTTAAAAGTAACAATTTATTTTGCCATAAAAAAATGCTACCTAATTAGTGGTGATTTTTATATAATGTACTGAACTTTCGTATCCAATATAATTAGTATATACAATAGTTCTAAAATTTATTAAATAAACTCTAAACAGTTATAATATAGACTTGTATATTGTTTCTTAATAGAACTTAATTTTTAGAGGTTTTCTTTAGTAATTTTTCGTTCTTTAATTTTTTTATCTAAAGCACTTGTGTTGTCTGCAATATCTCGGGCTAATTTCCAAATTTCAACAGCGTTATCTATTTTATTATTTTTATAAAGTGCATCGCCATAGTGTTCAAGAATTACAGCACTTTTTTCGCCACCTTTTTTTACTGCTTCAGCTAAAATTTCTTCAGCTTTAGCGTAATTTTTAGAAGCATATAAAGCCCAGCCGTAAGTGTCAATATATGTGTAGTTTGCAGGGTTGCGTTTATAAAGCTTAGCACTCATCTTAACAGCTTTATCTATTTTGTCTTTTCTTAAAGATAAAAAGTAACTATAATTATTTAATGCTTGATCATTGTCAGGATCTATAACTAATATCTTTTCAAAGTAAATATCTGAATTTTTAAAATCTTTAATTTCATTATATGATTGAGCCATAAATGAATAAAACTTTATTTTCAAATAATCATCATCAATAACATAAAGCAAGCCTTCGTTACTTATTTTTATTGACTCAGAGAATCGTTTTAATGAGTATGACGCAGCTGCATTGTACATGTAAAATTTTGCATAGCTTGGAAATAAACTAATAGCTTCTTTTGAATAAAAATACATACTATCAAGCTGATTTATTTTGCCTTGAATTAAAAATAATTGCTCCCAAACTCTATTATTACTTTTATCTAAATTTAATACCTTTTTTAAATAATATGCCGATTTGTTATATTCTTTATTTTGGATTAGAAAATCAGAATAAATAGCATAAACTTCAGGTTTTTCAGGGTTGTTTATAATCAGCGTGTCTAATAAGTCGAAAGCAATTGAATCAATTTTATTATTCGGTGAATTGGCATAATTATTAACTAATATTTGTATCTTAGAGTTAATATCAATATCATCAGAAGCAAAAGCTTTTCGCATATAATTATTAGATTTTTCAATATTCTTATTTATTCGATAATACTCTGCCATTGAGATAAATGCAATAGCATTATTTGGGTCTATTTTGAGAAGTTTATCATAAATATTTTTTGCTTTATCCATTTGCCCTGTTGACATGTAAGATTCAGCTAAAAGCCCATAATACCTAGGCTCTTGTGGGTTTGAGTGTATTAATTTTTCAAGTTCCTTACGAGAATTAATAAAATCTCCTTTCGATTCAAATATTCTTTCCTTTTGGAAGCTTATTTCCTCGCTAACTCCAAATTTTTCTTCAATATTATCAAAAACTTTAATAGCTTCTTTTGTTTTATTCATAGCCATATACGTAGATGCTATTTCCATGTAGTATTCAGGCACATTTGGGTATTGTTTAACTAACTCATTCAATAAACTTATTGTTCTATTTAAGTTTCCTTGACGTTTTGTAATGTCAGCCAACATTATTAAGTACCATTTATTAGATGGGTCATATTTGTATGCAATTTCTGCAAATTTTACCGCACTTTGTAAATCTTTATTTGCTACAGCTAAGCCTGCTAATTCGTATGCAGGAGCTCCGCTGCCTGGTTTCAACTCTAAACAATGTAAATAATATGCCGAAGCTTCTTTGTAATTACCTAACATTTTAAGTTTGTTAGCTTCAAAAAAGAAATGCTTATAATTCAGTTCATTTTTTTCGGCTTTTACATCTTTATCACTAATTACTTTAACTGCACTTCTATTAAATATTCCACAAGAAGAAAATAAGATATTTATTGTAACTATTAGTATTAATATTTTAATATACTTCATTTATTATTTTTCTATATCTATTTCTGTAAAATCACCTACGCTAATTTCTACAGTTACATCGGCTACAGTTGCACTATTTCCTATCATTGAATTAGTAAGTGTTATTGACCTGATACTTGCATTTCGTTGAACAATACTATTACTTATAATTACTTTATCAACACTTGTATTTGCACCAATAGAAACATGTGGACCAACTATAGAGTTTTTTATTTTAGCACCTTCGCCAATATAACATGGTTCAATTATTATAGAGTTATCTATTGTTGCTGTATCACAAATTAATTTATCCTTTTTATGATATTCTAAAATTCGTTGATTTGTATGAACTGTTGCATTTTTATTGCCACAATCCATCCATTCTTTTATTTCGCCGGGAATAAACTCAACACCTTTATTTTTCATGTTTTCAAGAACATCGGTAAGTTGATACTCACCATTTACTAAAACCTTATTATCAATCAAATATTTTAATTCGTTTTTAAGATTTTTGCCATCTTTAAAATAATAAATTCCTATAATAGCAAGGTCAGAAACAAATTCTTTTGGTTTTTCAATAAAGTCGGTAATAATATTGTTTTCGTTAACTTTTACAACTCCAAAAGCACTTGGGTCGTCAACTTTTTGAACCCAAATACTAGCTTCTGTTTCTTCAGTAATTTTAAAGTCTGCTTTAAAAAGAGTATCGGCAAAAGCCACAACTACTTTCCCATCTAAAGATGGCTCGGCACAATAAATTGCATGAGCGGTTCCAAGAGCTTCGTGTTGATAATAAATACTTGCTTTAGCACCAAGATTAGATGCTATTTTTTGTAATTCTGTTTCTACTTCTTTACCAAAATCGCCTATAATAAATGCTATCTCTTCAATTTTTTCTTCCGATACTACAGCAATTTCTTCAACTAAACGCTGAATAATTGGCTTTCCTGCTATAGGTATTAAGGGCTTAGGAATTGTTAATGTATGTGGGCGCATTCGTTTGCCCATTCCCGCCATGGGTACTATTATTTTCATATTATTATTTCTATTTTATAAATTATACTCCTGTATGTCCAAAACCTCCTGTACCACGCTCAGTATCGTCAAGGGTTTCAACTTGCTCCCACTGTACTGTTTCGTGTTTTGCAATTACCATTTGGCAAATGCGTTCACCATCTTGTATTTCAAAATCTTCGTTTGATAGGTTTACAAGAATAATACCTATCTCACCACGGTAATCGGCATCAATTGTTCCGGGAGTGTTTAATACTGTAATACCTTTTTTTAAAGCTAAACCGCTACGAGGACGTATTTGAGCTTCTGTTCCTTTAGGCAGTTCAATAAATAATCCTGTTTTTATTAATGTTCGCTCAAGAGGTTTTAATATTACCGGCTCATCAATATTTGCACGTAAATCCATACCTGCTGAAAGCTCAGTACTATACTCAGGATTAGGGTGTTTAGATTTATTTACTATTCTAACATTCATAAACTTAATTTTGATTAGCAAATGTACTATTTACAATTTGTAATATGTAATTATTATAGAATAATTAACAATTTTTTAGGTAGTTGGCTAAGTCTATTCAAGAATAATCTTTTTATTGAAGTTAAATTTATCTGTTTCAACAGTAATAATATAACTACCCGATGCAAATTCAGAAATATTTATTTTTTGAAAATTAGAGTTTGTAAACTGCAACTGTGTTTGTTTAGCTTTAATATTTGTTAAATATATATGTTTTATTTTAAGAGGTAAATTGCCTAAACTAATTGTAATTTCGTCTTTTACAGGATTTGGAAATATTTTAATATTGTTAGTATTGTTAATTAAATTTATGTTCTGAGTAATATTATTTTCTGAAATTATTTTGTACTCCGGGTCGAATATTACTGAATCAATAAGGTCATTTAACTGTATTGTAAAAAGCTGATTATTTGTAGAGTTATGAAGTTTTACTATGGTATCTACTCCGTTTATCCAAAATTGTATAGGTACAGACATTTCATAAAAACTTACTGATGAGTGTGAGCTTGTTTGTGAAATTAAAATATTAGTAGAGTAGTCGTTGTTTTGCTCATACTCAATATTATATATCGGATAACCTTCACCATAGAACCAATCGTTAAAAAACTCGGTTAAATTTGTGTCTGCTTCTTCTTCTAAAGCCTGTTGTAAATCAGAAGTTCTTGCGTAACTATTCTGTAAATCAGGATTGTTTAAGTAGGCTCTTACTCCGTTAAAAAATTTTGTGTCGCCAAGTTCCCAACGTAGCATACGCAATAAAAAACCACCTTTTTCATAAGTAAGTCGTCCGCTAAAAATACGACTAACACTTGTTGTATCATCTACAAAAACAGAGCCATCAGGTTGACTAATAATATCGTCATGATATGCTTTTATTAAATGAGGATACCAATCAGGATAGTACGACCATAAATATTCTAAAGAAATAAAGTTCCCAAAAATTGCAAACCCTTCGTTTAACCATATATCTTGCCAACTACCGCATGTAATAAAATCGCCAAACCACTGATGTGCCAATTCGTGCTCAATTACATACATATCATGCCAATTAAAACTATTTACAGAACTTATTGTTTGATGTTCCATACCTCCGGCACGTTTCCATTGCATATGCCCATATTTCTCGTCTCTAAACGGATAAGGAATAAATAAAGTATCGTATAAATTAAAAAGACGGTCTAAGTGATATGGAGTTTCTATTGCAGATGAATCATTTATTAAGGAGTATTCCATCATGTAAATTGAATCGTTGTTAAGTAAATGTATATATCTATGACTTTCAATAAATTCTGATGTTACAAACCCAATTAGGTATGTTGCTATTGGGTGTTTATGTTTCCAATGACTTGTTCGTTTTCCATTTAAAGTATCTTCCGAAATTAATAATCCGTTTGCTGCGGTTTTATACTTACTTGGTGTGATAAAAAATAAATCGCACGAATCAATTTTGTCATAAAGTTCTTGTTTGCAAGGAAACCAATCTTTAGCACCATATGGTTCAGATAAAGTCCATAAACAAGGTATTGAATCGCCATTATATTCGTATTTTTTTATATCAAAAGCATTAGCATTTTTATTAGGAATGCCCCTGTAATATATGGTTAATGAGTCATTTATATTGCTATTCAATATAAAAGGCAAATTAATATTTAACACATTATTATTATGTGTAAATAAAATTGAATTTTGATGAAATATTACAGAATCAACAGTTAAAGTATCGTGCAAATCAAAGGATAATGAGTTGCTATTTTCGGTCATTGTAAAATAATAAGTTAGGTTTCCTTTTATGTATAACTGATTTGGATTTATTTCCCAAATAGCTCGCAAATAATATTGATTATATGTATTACCAATTTGCGATTGAGTGTATTTAGTTATATTGTAAGATGATTTATGAGAGCAAAAAGAGGTGCTAAAGTTAGGTATGTTTTGCGAAAAAGCTATAATTGGCACTAATATTATTAATAATGAAATTGTTTTCATTTTATCTTATTTATATAATCTAATAAATTATCGTTAGGATGTATTTTTATTGTATTAAGTCCAACATTTTTGCCGGCATCAATATCTCGTTGTGTATCACCAATAAAATACGATTTTTTCACATCAATATTATATTTTGCTATTGCACGTTCTAACATTAGTGAGTTTGGTTTACGGCATAAACACTTGCCATAATCAGTGTGATGTGGACAATAATAAATATCGGTTAGCTGTAAATTATTATCAGCAAATGTTTTTAGCATTAAGGCATTTGTTTTTGCAACATCGGTATGTGTGTATAAGCCCTTTGCTATTCCACCCTGATTTGTTATTACAATAAATAAATAATTGGTTAGTTTTTTTAAAGCTTCAAACAAACCGTTATTAAACTCAAAATCGGATAAACGCCAAGTATATTCGCCACGTTCTTTATTAACAACACCATCTCTATCTAAAAATATTGCTTTGTTCATTGTTTAACAAATATACTTTATTATTATGTATTTGACAAAAGCTTAAGTTTTGACATAAAAAAAGCCGTTCAAAATAGAACGGCTTTTTGAAATAATATTGATTATTTTATTGTTGAACTTTAATATCAACAGTCATATCTCCATCAGTACCATTGTTTAATGCAGTTACATTAAGAACACCCATTTTAGCATCAGCTGTTTTAAAAACTAAAATATTTCCAACAGCTAAAGTTTTAGCAGAAGTCTCTGTAGGAACTGTTAAAGATGCTATTTCTTCTTTATTGATATTAGCAAATGTATTCTGTCCTGTGTACGCACCTATTACAGTGCTGTTAGTTAATACAGTAGTAACATCAGCATGATTTGGAGAATACAAATCAGCACCAATTGTCCACTTATATACAAGGTCAATTTTTGTATCATTAGCTGTAGCATCATTCTGAGTATAAACTATACCTTCGGTTGCATTTAAATAACTTCCATAATTACTACTTGAAGCACCCAATACTTTAGCAGAAAAAGCAACTATTTCAGGAGCATTAGAAGCAGATGTAACAGTATAAGTAGCTGTTTTTGTGTTATTTTCTTTATCAGTTAAAGTGAAAATATATTTTACTTCACCTTGTCCTTCTTGTAAATCAGCACCTACTTTAGCTGTTTCTCTTACAAACCTGTATGTTCCACTCTTTTCTCCTTTGTATGTCGATGTTAAATCGAAAATAGAATCACCATTAAGGAAAGTTAATTTAAATACAGAAACTTCACCTTCTGCTGTAAAATCAACATTTACATCAATACCTTTTGAACCGTCAAACTCTAAAGAGTTGTTGCCTCCTTGAAATGTAATTGATGGACCGGCAATTGCAACAGTTTCATCATCTTTTTTACAAGAACTAAACATTAATGCACCAGCTAGGAACATTAAAGCGAATAATTTCATTTTTTTCATTTTCATTTTATTTTGTTAAACAATTTGTTAAAGTGCAAATATAGTATTTTTTTTTTAAACCTATTTGCTCGTTATAGTACACTACTATATTATTATACCCCTACTTTTAAATTAATGTTATAATTATTTAATGATATAATGCATTGAATCATTGCACCATTGCACCATAAAATCATTGCATCACTGTATCATTACACCATTAAATCATTACACCATTAAATCATTACACCATTAAACCATTAAATAATTATAATTTCAGACCATCTTTAAAAGGAAGAAAAGTCATAAAATCGCAATGGTGCACCACATAAGCCTCAGTACTACGCTTAACCATATTACCTTCACCGGCATGTGCTGCAATTATATGACAAACTTCGGCTGGTACACCACATTGCTCGGCAAGCGATACACCTGAAAAAGGATGTCTGAGATATTTCCCATAGTTTCCTTGAGTTGATTCACCATTCTCATCAAGTTCATACTCAAGTAGTTTTCCTACATCAGCAAGTATTGCACCTGATATTAACACATCCATATTACAAGTTAATTCACCTTTAAACATGCTATTTATTTTTTCGCCACTATCTTTTGCGATATGTACTACGGCACGTTTATGATCCATAAATGTAACTTTCATATCAGGGCCGCAAAGCAATGTAAATGGTATAGTGTTTAAATCTTCAGCTGTTAAAACACTTTTTTCGAGAGCTAATTCCCATGTTTTTGCAGTTTGGTTACGAAGGTTTTCATTTTTTATCCACGAAAGTTCTTCGCCCCATAATTCTTCTACTTGTTTGTTCATTTTGTTGAGATTTGAAGATGAGAGACCTGTGACCTAAGAATTGAGACACGAGACAAATTCAATGTCTCACATCTCAACTATTATGTCTCAAGCCTTGTGTCTCAGGTCTATAAGTCTAATATTATAGTTTAGCAATTATTGCATCAGCCATTTGTTGAGTAGAAGCAGCACCTTTTTCAACAACATCAGGACGACCTGACATTTTTTTCATATCGTAGGTTTGTACTTTCTTTTCATCAATAACTTCGGCAACAGCTTTTCTTATTTTCTTAGCTATTTCTTTTTCGTCAATATGGTCAAGCATCATACATGCAGACTCTATCATTGCAATAGGATTAACAATTGATGTTTCAAAATCGGCATATTTTGGAGCAGAACCATGTGTAGGCTCAAATACAGCAACACCACTATCAGGATTCATTTGTGCAGAACAAGCAAAGCCTAAACCACCAATTAAACCGGCAAAACCATCAGAAATAATATCGCCAAACATATTACCGGCAACAATTACTCCGTAAGTTTCCGGATTTTTTGTTAACCACATCATTTGTGCATCAATATTTGTGTTCCAAAGCTCTATTTGTGGGTAATCTTCTTTCTGTATTTTTTGAGCCATTTTGTACATCATACCCGATGTTTCACGAATTACATTTGGCTTTTCAGCTACTGTAACCGATTTGTACCCGTAATTTTTTGCATGCTCAAAAGCTGCTCTTAAAATTCTTTCTGTAGCGTTTTTTGTAAAAATACGAGTTGATATAGAAAGTTCTTCTTTTGGTGTATTAGCAAAATTTTTCTTAAATTTTGGATGAGTCATAAATGCTTCATGTACTTTATTATCAGGATTACTCCACTCAACACCACCGTATAAGCCTTCAGTATTTTGTCGGAAAATTACAACATCAACAGGAGGTTCTTCGATACCACCATCAGCAGCTCGGCGAATAAAATTCAAAGGATTTCCTTTATATGTTTTACAAGGGCGAGCACAAATATCTAAATTAAAATGCTGACGTAAATTCACAATTGGGCTTGAATAAACTAAGCCTTTGTCTTGTAATTCAGGTGCTAATTCTTCAAACGCCTCATCTTTTGGTTTTGATGTTATTGCTCCAAAAAGTGCAACTTTATGTTTTTCTAACAAATCTATTGTTCGTTGCGGAAGAGCTTCTCCTTCGCTTCTCCAAAATTCCCAACCAATATCGCCTTCAACATAATCTGCCTCAAAACCGGCAGCTGTTAACACTCTTACTGTTTCTTCTAAAACTACTCTACCAATGCCATCGCCTGGTAAGTTAACTATCGTTCGTTTAGCCATTTCTCAAAAATATTAAGTTTAATTTTTGGTAAAAATACATATTGATTTTTTATTCAAGATATTTTTTTCTTGTTTTTTTATTCACAGTAAGAAAATAAATAATTCTTATAATGAAATTGATGTTGTGTTAAAAATTATTACTTTTACTTTTTATAAAAACAGATTGATGAGTATTATTGATATAATTATTATTCTCCCAATAATATGGGGGCTTTACAAAGGCTTTACAAAAGGTTTAATTGTTGAAATTGCTTCGCTTGTAGCCTTATTGCTTGGTATTTGGGGAGCAATGAAATTTTATAAGTTTACAGAAAATATTATTGAACAAAATATTGATGGTTTTGAAAGCTATTTACCTATAATTGCTTTTTCTATCACATTTATTGGAATTGTTGTAGGAATCCATTTATTAGCAAAAATTATTGATAAACTCATAAAAGCTGTTGCTCTTGGTATTATAAATCGAATTGCCGGTGCAGTTTTTGGCGGATTGAAATTTTTGTTAATAATAAGTGCTTTTTTAGTTATTATCGATAAAATTGATTCTCAAACACATTTATTAGAAGATAATACAAAAAACGAATCTTTATTATATAAGCCCGTATTATCAATAACTTATGGGATTTTTCCGTCACTAAAAAATATAACACCTGACATAAATACTAATTTTACAATAACAAATTAATTCTAGAATTGTGGGAGCTGTATATCAAATAAAAATTCAATTAAAAAATGCTAAGCCAACTATTTGGCGAAGAGTGAAATTAAATTCTACAACTTCGTTAAACGATTTACACAAAATTATACAGTCAACAATGGGCTGGGAAAATGCTCATTTACACCAATTTGTTGTAGGCGATAAATATTACATGTCGGCAGAAGAAGTGAAGGAAAATTTAGAATTTGATGATTATAATAGAAATGTGGATTATACCGACATAATTATAGCTGATGTATTAAAAAAAGAAAAAGATAAAATTGAATATGAATATGATTTTGGTGACGGATGGGAACATATAGTTACTTTAGAAAAAATATTTGAAAACGAAATAATACTTTACCCTAAATGTATAAAAGGAAAAGCTGCTTGTCCTCCTGAAAATTGTGGTGGTGTATGGGGGTATATGAACATTATAAAAACAATGAAAAACCCTAAACATCCTGAATATGAGGATATAAAAAACTGGTTAGGTGGCGGGTTAGATATTGATGATTTTGATATTGATATGGTAAACGAACAATTAATGGAGGAAGATTATGGTATAATTGATTTGTCTGATTTTTTTAACTAAGTTTTAATGAAAATAAAGAAAAGCGGAGCTACATATTCAAAAATTACAGCCATAGGCGAGAAAGTAAAAATGCTAGAAAAAGAATCTGGTAAAAAGTATTTATATTTAAATCAAGGAGTAAATGCTGTATGCAATATTAATTTAACTGAAGTAGTAAAACTTATAGATTTTAACTCGCGAGATATACAAGTATATCAACCAATGAAAGGGAGACCTCTTTTAAAACAAGCAATAAATAAATACTATTTTAATAATGCATCAACTATAGAAAATATACTTATTACAAGTGGTGGAATGTCTGGTTTAGACCTTGTGTTTCAAAGTATTGATGTAGATAAAATATATCTACCCCAATATTTTTGGGGATCGTACATGAATATTATTAAAGTACGAAATTTAAGAGGCGATTATTATTTTAATTTTGCAGAACTTGAAAAAAACATTGAACAATATAAAAACTCGGCGCTAGTAATTTGCGATCCTAATAATCCTATAGGTGATAAATATAATGATGAAAAATTAATTGCCTTAATCACAAAATTAAATAATATTGGTGCTACTGTAATTATTGATAGTCCTTACCGTAAAGTTTTTCTTGACGATGATACTCTGTACGAAAGTGTATATAATTTACCGAATGTAATTATTATAGAGAGTTTCTCTAAATCGATAGGACTTAGTGGACAAAGAATTGGCTTTGTGCATACTATCAACCAAGACTTAAACAACGAACTTGCCATAAAATTAATGTATGCAAGTAATGGAGTTAATGGTTTTGCTCAAATTTTAGTAGAAAAACTTTTCACAACCAAAGTAGGTATAAAAGCCATAAATAATTTTAGACTTACTACAACAACTGATATAAAAAAGAATATTGAATTTCTAAAAACCAATAATTTATTAGCAATAAAATTTTACAAAAACTCTGAACCTAAAGGAATTTTTGCAGTTGTAAACTTATCGGAAAAAGAATTGTTAGAAAAACAAATAGCAAGTGTTTCATTAAGTTTTTTTACAAGAATAGACAAAGAAGAAGCAGAAAAATATGCTCGAATTTGTGTGTCAGTTCCGCATAATGAATTTGTTAATTTTTTCTGACAGTAATGAATCTACTTGTCGCAAGAGGACGATGTATCATTATGGAATAATTATTTTCCGCATCAAGGGGTGTAGAATCAAACTCAAACAGATTAAAATACAACGGTTATTTAAGCCCATTTTCAATAAAAAAATCAGAATAATCCATATCTTCGCCCAAAATATGTTCACGTAACCAATTACTTAAAAAATTTAAAACATCTATAGTAAGCATTACTTCGTTGTTATCAAATTCACCTTTAAAAATTGAAACTTTTTTCACAAAATCAGAATGGATTTTTTTATGAGCTTCTGTTTCAGGATAATTAAATTTATCAAAATATTTTTCTTCTGTTTTAAAATGATATACCGAATAATCAACTAATCTGTTTATAATATCGCCTACATTCATATTACCTTTACCCTCAGCCATTGCATGATGTAATTCATTAATCATATTTACAAGCTTTTTGTGTTGATTATCTATTTCAACAACACCTACGCTAAAATCTTCTGTCCATGTTATTAATGCCATAATAGTAGTTTTAAGTTTTTATAAAATTCTTAATAAATCTTCTTTTTTAAATGGCTTAGATATATAATCATCCATGCCAATTTTAATACATTTTTCTTTTTCGCCTTTCATGGCATTTGCTGTCATAGCAACAATTTTTGTTCTTTTTTTATTTTGTTTTTTTTCAATTTTACGTATCTCTATAGTCGTTTCATAACCGTTTAAATTAGGCATTTGAATATCCATTAAAATTATATCGTAACTATTCTTTTTAAATTTCTCAATTCCTTCAATTCCGTCATTTGCAATATCTATAATATGCTTGTTTTTTTTCAATGTGTGAATTGCAACTTTTTGATTTATAATATTATCTTCAATCAATAAAATATACAAGCCTTCGGCTAACTCGGTTTTTAATTCTATTATTTTTTTATCTAAACTGTCTATTTTTTGAAGCTCGGCAGTAAACCAAAATGTAGAACCTTTACCTTCAATACTACTTAAACCAACTTCTCCATTCATAAGTTTTGCTAATTTCATTGATATAGCTAAGCCTAGCCCTGTGCCTCCAAACTTTCTACTTATAGAATTATCAACCTGAGAAAATTCCTTAAACAATTTTTTCTGATTTTCTTTTGAAATTCCAATACCTGTATCAACAACTTCAAATTTCAATGTGCTTTTTTTCGACATATTTTTTAATTCGTATATGTTAATTTTCACGCTTCCTTTTTCGGTAAACTTTATTGCATTATTACAATAATTAATTAGTATCTGTTTTAACCTTACAGGATCAGCTTTATAAAATTGATGAATGTTTTTATCAATATTTAACTCTAAAATTAAACCCTTTTCCTCTGCTTTAAATTGGAGAATTTTAATAACTTCTTTTGATATTTGAATTAAATCAACTGGTATTTTTTCTAAATGTAATTGATTTGCTTCAATCTTTGAATAATCCAAAATATCATTTATAATATTTAATAAGCTTTCGCTGGAAACATCAATAATATTAACAAATTCTTTTTGGCGTTCTTGTAGTCTTGTTTCTTTTAAAAGATTAAGCATGCCAATTACACCATTAAGTGGAGTTCTAATTTCGTGGCTCATACTTGCTAAAAACAATGATTTAGATTTTGACGCTTCATTTGCTTTTTCTTTCTCTTGTTCAATTATCTTTTTTTGTCGCAATAATTCTTCTGACTGCGCATGTAATTCTTCGTTTTGTTGTTGTAATTCTTCTTGATTGTCTCTTAAATTTTGTGTTAATTTTTTTAATTCGTTTTGCTGTTTACGTTCTGTGGTAATATCTCGTACAATTACTATATATGTAGTTTTACGATTTATTTTAGTCTTGTTTAACGACACTTTTGCATAGAATATTTTTTTATCAATTGTTTTATATATCCAATCAAAACGTAAAGCTTTACCATGTTTAGCTTGATTTAAATATTCTTTTATTAAGTTTGATGATAGTTCTCCATTTTCTTGTTTATCTGGAGCAAAATCTAAATGTAACGCTCCTATTATATCTTCTTTCTGACAATTAAATAATTCTAATGTTGCATTATTACAATCGGTTATTTTATCATTGTTAATTAAAAATACAGCATCGTTAGCCCCTTTGTAGATAGCTTCAAATTTAGCCTTCTCTCGTTCCATAAAATCTTGTTGTAAAATTATCTCTTGGTTTTGAGCAAACATTTTTTCATTTACTTGTTGCATTAATTCGTGCTGTTCTTCTAACTTAGTATTTAACTCTTGAAGTTCTTCTCTACTTTTAACATGTTTTGTTACATCTCTTACTACTGCTAAAATTAATAACTCGTTATCGATATTTATTTTATTGAGATTTACTTCTGCAATAAATTCTTTACTTTTTTTTGTTATATGTATCCATTCAAATGATTGCGGTTCGCCTTGCACAACCTTACTTATATACTCATTTGCAATTTTTGATGATAATTTTTGATTTGGTTGGTATTTTGGGGAGAATAAACTTGGGGAGGCACCAATAATTTCTTCACGTTTGCAGTCAAATATTTTAAGAGTTGCTGTATTACAATCAACAAATTTTTCATCGTTCATTAAAAATATAGCATCAGAAACTCCATTATATATAGCCTCTAAAGTTGCTTTGCTTTTTTCAATTATTTTTTTTTGCTGATGTAAGTCTTCTGTTTGAAGCAATAATTCTTCATTCTGTTGCGTAACTTCTTCTCTGTGTTCTATTAAATTATTATTTAGTTTTAAGTTATCTGTAATTAATTTATTTTGTTGCAATTTAATTATAATTATACTGATAATACCAAATATATATATCGTTAATAAAAATAAAATATCTGTAATATTTAAATTACTTGAAATTTTAATAATAGAAATAATTCCAATAAATATTGACCAAACAATAATAATTAGATAGTTTTTGTAATTTTTCATTGGTTTTTTACAATAAGTTTAGTTGCGATTTTTTCTACGTAAATATATTTTTAAGGTTCGTGTAATTTTAAACTTTATCCCATAGAAGTCATAGCTGTCCGAAATAATAAATTAGGAAAAAAGCCAAACTTTTCCAAATTTTGAAGTACAAACTTTAAATAAAAAAATTATGGGCTTTCTTCCACC
>CAMZKE010000109.1 GCA_947311115.1 uncultured Bacteroidales bacterium
AATACTGCAAATGGTTTGCAACAAAGTATAAGGAAAAGAAAAATGTATATTGAAAAATATAACCACCCAAATTTGGGTGATTTGGGTTTTGTGATAACAAATTGTTTATAAGTAGATTATATGTAATATTATTGAATTCTATGAATAATGCGGGATATTGGCTTAGGAAATCTATGTTTTATAATGTTGTATTAGTAAATAATATCAAATCATTTTGGGGTTATTAAAATACATATTACGAAATAAAAAAATGTTTTTGTAGAATTGGTTAATAATAAAATTATTAGTCAGATTTTTAATCTGTTTGGGTTTAATTCCCTGTCCCTTGGGACGTATAAAAGAATAGTATTCCAAAACGATACCTCGTCCGCTTGCGACGAGGAGATTCATTAAAACCTAGAATTTAGGGCAAGGCACAATAACAGTTCTATGTCGTTTGCGTATTTTACGGTTCTGGTTGAATAAAAATATTAGTGAAACCTCGTGCGAACCGGCAGTTCTACCAACTAATTTTGAAATTGTAAAGTCATAACTATAAGCAAGTTTTAAACCTAATGCTTTAAATTCGTAGCCTCCTAAAACTGCTATCATATCATTGTTTTGATGACCTGGTGCATATTGTTTAAATCCAGGAATACCTCTGTACCAAAGTCCAACAACAAACTGATATTTTGTCCAGTACGCACCAATATCTATTTGGTCGAATTTACCTTGAGCTCTATAGTTATATGCAATATTTATACTTTCTTCAGCATAACTACCTGGTTTTCCTTGTAACATAATTTTATATCCTCCAAAGAAAATAAACCTTATAGGCACTTTGCTTACAGTATATTTTAACGATTGGTTTGGTGTAGCAATATGGTCGATAGTAAAGCCATACCATTGCGTACTCGAGTATGCTAGTGCAGACAATGCAAAATCGAAATAACCTACTTTATTTTGCGATGGTATTTCAATAGATGAGCTTGTTTGTCCGCTTTGAGTAAGTTGGTCGTTAAACACTAAAGCGGAAAAATCGATTGAACGTTGAGTATAATAAAACTGAACTCCGGGTCTAATATTCCATTTTCTAAATAATTTTATATTGTATGTGTATTGATATGCAAAATTTGTAGTAGCCAAATGCCCTGAACCTGCTTGGTCTCGGAAAATAGAAATACCCATTCCGCTATTCATTCGAGGAAAATAATGGTCGGCAGATATTGAGTAAGTTACAAAAGCTCCGGGTATTGATGGCCATTGGTCTCTAAAATTAACAACAATTCTATCGCCTGCAGTACTTCCTGCAAACGAAGGGCTTAAGTATAATGGAGCTGCATAAAACTGTGTAAAATGTGCATCTTGCGAAAACGCTGTTTTTACAACAATAAATAAAAATAATATGCCTACATATAACTTACTCATTAGCTATTTTTTTCATTCTAATATTCTTAAATAAATCTTGTACACTTAACTTTTCTGTCATATCAATATCATCAATATAACTATGGTAATTTTCTGCCTCAACAATAAGTTTATAATGTCTTTTTGGAAGCAATACCATTATAAACTTACCGGTTGTTCCGTTTGTTCTGTATATACCTTGCAGTTCCTTTGTGTCGTAATTTACTATTGTTATTGTGGCTTTTAACGGTAAGTTAGTTGTGTCTGAAACAACACGCCCTTTTAATAACAAATTTTCGGCAAATACATCAGGAAATTCGGCTTTATAAATATCGCTTGCTCCGTATCCGCCAGTTCTATTACTCGAAAAATACCCTGCAGTTCCTTCTGGGTTTGCTACAAAAAATATATCATCGCTAACTGAGTTTACCGGATAACCTAAATTTTGAGGAAAAGACCATTTACTATCTTCACTCTTTATTGTTTTAAAGATATCGTAACCTCCCATATTTTTATGTCCTCGTGAGCTAAAATATAAAGTTACACCATCAGCTTGAATAAATGGGGCATCTTCATCGTAAGGTGTATTAATTATTGACCCTAAATTAATAGCTTTACTCCATTTATTATTAGGTAATTTAACCACTTTATATATGTCTTTACCTCCATATCCACCAGCTCTATTACTCGAAAAATAAAGTGTTTTTTGGTCTGGAGCTAAACTTGCACAACTCTCTGCACCATCAGGCGAATTTATTTCAGCTTCTATTATTTTAGGAATAGAAAACTTATTATTTTCATTTTTTGAGGTGAAAATATCACCTCCTGTTAAATATTTATTTGTTCTGTATATGTATAGTATTTTGTTATCGTTAGAAAGACACACTGTTGCATCGTGAGATGGTGTATTTACAGGTTTCCCTATATTAACTGTATTTTCCCAAACCCCATTGTTATTGGTTGCAATGTAAATATCTTCAAAATACTCATTATTAGGGTCTTTTAAATTGCCAACTCCTCCTTTTCTACGCGATGTAAAATATAATTTACTTTCGTCAGAATTTATTAATGGACCATATTCAGGATAAGCGGTATTTATTTTATCGCCAATATTTTTGACAGTATATTCCGAAACAGCACCAAGCATTTGTTTTGCATTTACAGTTTTTGATAAATAAAAATCTACTAAAGTTTCTTTATACATTTTTATTCCTTTTGAGTTTTTATAATTATTAAATGCAGTTAACGATTTGTTAAACTTCTTTTCTAATCTATAAAGACGACCTAGATAATAATACGAATCAATATATTTTTTCTTTGCTTTTTCAAAGAATACTATACTTTCTGTTTTATTTCTTTTTGTGAAAAAAATACATGTCCCAAGTTTAAAGCTTATTTCGTAATTTGTTGTATCTAATGCGTATAACTGTGAATATAAAGGTAGCGCTAATGAATAATTATCGTAACTAAATTCATCATCTGCCTGAAGTTTTAATTGCTTGTAATGTCTATCGTATTGCTGTTCTTGCGAAACAGATACGGAACTAAAAAATAAAACTAATAATATGTAATAAATATTTCTCATTCTTATCTTAATAGAGTTACATCACCTTTTTTGAAAAAACTAATACCGTTAATGTATTTACCTTCTACAGTCCAAACATAAACATCTTGTTTACACTCTTTACCTCGGTAATAACCGTCCCAACCTTTATTTTTATCGTTTGTTTCAAAAATAAGTTCGCCCCATCGGTTAAATATTCTAAACACATAATAATCTGCCTCAACCCCATTTAAAACCGGGTGAAAAATATCATTATTAAAATCGTTAGGGTCGTACTCGCCACCATTAGGACCACCTTGGTTTGGTGTGAATGCATTTGGAACACTAACTTCACCAACATTTTCAGCTGTTACAGCTCGTTCAATAGTATAATTATCAGGGCAATTATGTTCGGTATTTACAGTTAACGATATATCGTAAGTACCTTCGTCCTTATAATAATGTTGTGGGTTCTGTTCGGTAGATGTTTCATTATCACCAAAATCCCATGTCCAAATTGTAACATCGCCTTCTGATAAATCGTAGCAATGAATTGGTTGGTCAGGAATATATACTACCGAAGGGGCTACTTTAAAAAATGCTTTTGCTTTAGGATAAACAACAATAGAATCGCCAATATATGTTGTTTGACCACCAGGACCACTAGCTGTTAAACTAACTAAATATGTACCCGAATCATAATAAGTATATGTTGGGTTTTCTTTATTAGATTGATTGCCATCGCCAAAATCCCAATGATAACTATCGGCATACTGACTATGGTTAGAAAATGTTACCTCCAAAGGGACACAACCATTACCCGATGAAAAATATGCTGCTATTGGTTCAGGAGCATTTACAGTAACCTGATTAAATACTGAATCTGCACAATGCGAGCCGGTTACATACAACCAAATATTATAATTACCATAATCGGTATAAGCATGACTTCCCGGTTGTTCATAATCTGATGTTGTTCCATCTCCAAAGTCCCAAAGATATGTCCAATTTCCTATAACTGTATAATTTGTTATTGCAACTTGTGCATTTGGTAAATTAACAATATTAGGGGTTACACTAAATACGGCTGTTGGCGATGGATAAACAATAACTTCACGTTCATAAGTATTGGAACAACCATATTGCGATGTTACTGTTAATTGAGCTGTATAATGTGCATCAAAAGCCGTATTATTTTCATATAAATGAGATGGATTTTCTTCAGTAGAAAGATTATTATCACCAAAATGCCATGTGTATGTTGTTGCTCCTGATGATTGGTTGTTAAAATCAACATTTAACGCAGAACACCCTGTTGTATCAGCCATATAAAATGCGTGAACCTCAGGATATACAATAAGTGTACGTGTTTTTTGAGATGAGCAACCGGCAGTATTATAAGCAGTTAAAGTTATTGTGTAAGTAATAGCATTATTTGAAACATTTCCAAAATCGTGGTTTATTGTGTTTAATGTTGTTGTATCGGTTATACCATCACCAAAATCCCAAATATAATTAACTGCCCCTGAAGATGTGTTTGTAAAACTTGCATTTAATGGGGCACAACCATCATTTGTATTTATATAAAAATCAGCTTCAGGGCTTGGGAAAATTGTAACTTGATTATACGATGTATCTATACAGCCAAAATAGGTTGTTGTAATTAACGAAACATTATAAGTGGTATCTGTATTTCCTCCATAAGTATAAATTGAACTTGTAATATTACTTCCCATTTGTGTTGTTCCATTTCCGAAACTCCAAAAATAAGTTTGCCCAATTGGTTGAGCTGTAAATTGAACTGTTTGTGGAGTACATCCACTATCAGGAGTTACGGTAAAACTGTTATTTCCATTAGGATATACCGATATTATTTGCGAAGCAGTATCAGAGCAACCATTAGCAGATATAGCTATTATACTTACATTATAGTTTAATATAAAAGTTGTATCATTATAAAAAGTATGAGTTGCTATATCACCTGTATCTTGTGGCGAATTATCGCCCCAGTTCCAAATATGCGTATCAGAACCTATTGATGTATTTGTAAAGTCGGCAGTCATTGGACTACATGCAGGTTGTGCATTAGTAGTAAAACTTGCGTGAGGAGATGGATGCACTATAACTTGTTGAATAATAGTGTCGCCACAACCAGGATTGTTGACAGCTAACTGCACGTTATAAGTTATATCTGTACCTGTATTATTGTAAAATGTATATGTAGGATTTTCAATATTTGAGGTATCGCCTGTACCAAAATCCCAATTATACATTGTACCTCCAGTTGATGTGTTTGAAAAGTCAACAGTAAAAGGTGTACAACCATCGGGATTTACCGGTGTAAACGCTGGTGTTGGAACTAAATTAAATGACACTAAAACATAATCATTGTCAGTGCAACCATAACCATTATCCTCTGTCCAAATAAAATAATAATTTCCATAAGCATCAGCAGTAACAGTTGCATCAGGGTTGTTTATATCGGAGAATATTACATTTCCAGGACCACTTTGCATTGTCCATGTACCTATACCTACCGATGGAATGGCATGTAATTGATAAGAGTACCCACATATTCCTCCATCATTTCCTGCTTCGGCAATTGGTTGTTCTGTAAATCTTATTTGAACTGTATCTTCATCAAAACATGAAGGCCCAAAACTTTCAGCCCAAGTATAAGTGTATAAACCGTAAGTATCAACAGTAATTGATGTTGTAGCATTTGTTGTATCTGCAAAAATAGTTGTTCCGGGACCCGCTATTTGATTCCAATCGCCAATTCCTACCGATGGGTTTGCATTAAGATTTATTGTATTTGAACAAATACTATCGTCAACACCGGCATCAGCAACAGGGTTTTCGTAAACTGTAACTGTTATATTGTCATTACCTGTACAACCGTTATCGTCAGTTACTGTATATGTAAAATTATAAGAACCAATTATATTAGAGTTAAATGTAACACTTTGAGTATTTGTAGCGTTAAGATATGAAACATCGCCAGTCCATACGTGAGTGGTATAATTTCCAGTTCCTCCCGATGGATTACCATTTAATACTAAATCTGCCCCTTCACAAATCTCGGCAGGGTCTGGAATAATATTTGCTACAACAGGATTTACTGCAACGGATATATTATCGAAGTTAGAACAACCATTATCATCGGTAACTGTATAAACTAGATTATAAACGCCTTGCGTATTTGTACTAAAAAATGGTGATTGGATATTTGTTGCACTAAGTGGAGATGTATCGCCTGTCCACAAATGCGTTGTAATTGTACCATCACCGGGAGTAGGACTTCCATCTAAGTTTAATATATCGCCGGGGCAAACTTCTGCTGAGTTGCCTGGTAAAATGTTTGGTGTAGGTATTGCATAAACAACAACATCCAATGTTGACATTCCTTGACAACCATCAGTACTGGTTACTGTATGAGTAATTGTGTGCGTGCCGGGTCCTGCTGAGCTAGGGTCAAAACTATGCCCACTTACTCCGTTTCCACTCCAAGTGCCACCGCTTGTTACCGATGTTAAGTTTACTGAGCCATCATTTTCACAAAACGGACCTATTGGATTTATTGTTGCATCAGGTGTATCAACTACAAGAATTATGGCAGTAGTTGTAACTGGTGGATAACCTTGGTCGTATGGATTACAATAATTCCAATTATTTAAAGTAATTTCCCAATACTCTCCTACATTTCCTGTATTTGGTCCGTAGCAAGCTAAGCTTGTATTGTTGGGTGGTTCAGGATTATACGAAGGATTATTTGTTGTTTGTACAACAGCTCCGGAAAACGGATAAGATTGCACACTTCCGTTAACCTCGACATTATTATATGTATATGCTGTACCATAAACCCACTGCGTCCATCTGTGAGCTCCATTTGGGTTATCGTTTTCAACCGGTGGTACACAATTCCATAAACTAGCATCAGTAAAAGTAACAGATCCATCACTTCCTACACAAATAGGAAAAACAGCAGGAGTAATCTCTAATTGCCCGCCATTATAATTATCAGTATCCCAAACTGTTACGTTTTGCTCTTGAATACTACTGGTACAAATAACTCCATTAACTACTAATTGTGCATTAGGATTATAATTACACCTGTTTCCTCCAACAGGATAAGTGTGAGATACTGTAACTTGCCATTCGTGTGTTGCAGCATTTGTATTTGTAGCAGTTACTGTTTCGGTATTACCATCGTCCCAATCAATAACTATTTCTATTGGCCAAGCTCCACTATCATCAACACCTCTATATGTAATTTCCCAACTCACATCAACAGGAGCACATAAATTATCTGGCAAAATATCGTTTGCTTTTGATGTTATTGTACAAGACTGAGAATAGGAATTAATTGATGAGAATATCATCAAAATAAAGAATACAAAAAAACTAATTATTTTAAAATAAAAATCTTTCAATAGCGAATATGTGTTAATTATAAAAAGTGTGTGTAAAACATTATACGGTAAATTTATTAAAAATGTTATGCTTTTGCAAAAAATATTGGTTATTTAAAATAATTACCAATAAAGTAATTGTTTAGTATGTGTATTTGTTTTGTTACAAATTTTTTTTGAAAGGTAGCTTAAAACAATTAACTTTATGTACTATAAAAAATTTAAATACACACTTAATCCTGCATTATTCATGTAATTTACTAAAAATAAAGTTAATTTGTTTAAAACCAGGCAAATAAATAATGCGAGCTAATTATAACCCAAATGTCCTTTTGTCAGAATAACACACTTTACAATCGCAATTTGTCAGTATATTTACAATGGCATAGAATATGTAAAGGCAAAAGCCGATAAACTATAAAATTTTATAATGATGTCTGAAGTAAAAATTAAACCATTAGGAATGCGAGTTTTGGTTCAGCCCTTAGAGGCAGAAACAAAAACAGCTTCGGGTATAATTATACCTGATAGTGCTCAAGAGAAACAACTGCAAGCAAAAGTAGTTGCAGTAAGTGATGAGGTAAAAGAAGTAAAACTTAACGATACTGTGTTGTATGCAAAGTTTACAGGTAGTGAGATAAGTTCTGATGGTAAGAATTATCTTATGTTAGAAGTGTCTGACATACTTGCAACTATTTAATTTTTAACATATCTTAAAGTCTTGAACTAAACATATCAAGTCTAATAATTAATAATCATAAAATATATATAAAAATGGCTAAAGAAATAAAATTTGACATTGAAGCAAGAGATTTGCTAAAACAAGGAGTTGATGCATTAGCTGATGCAGTAAAAGTAACGCTTGGACCAAAAGGTAGAAACGTGGTAATTGACCGCCAATTTGGTGCTCCACAAATTACAAAAGATGGTGTTACTGTGGCAAAAGAGATTGAATTATCTGACGCTTATGCTAATTTAGGTGCTCAAATGGTAAAAGAAGTAGCATCTAAAACTAACGATGATGCTGGTGATGGTACTACAACTGCTACTGTTTTGGCTCAATCGATTGTAAAAGTGGGTTTAAAAAATGTTACAGCAGGTGCAAACCCTATGGATTTGAAACGTGGTATTGAAAAAGCCGTTAATGTTGTTAAAGATAGTATAGCTGCACAAAGTCAAGTTGTTGGTGATGATAATAAAAAAATTGAGCAAATTGCAACTGTTTCGTCAAATGGTGACAAAACTATTGGTGGTTTAATTGCCGAAGCAATGGCAAAAGTTAAAAATGACGGTGTAATTACTGTTGAAGAAGCTAAAGGTACTGATACAACTGTTGATGTTGTAGAAGGAATGCAGTTTGACAGAGGTTATGTTTCTCCTTATTTTATTACTGATGCTGAGAAAATGAATACCGTTTTAGAAAACCCATATATTCTTTTAACAGACAAGAAAATTTCTACGATGAAAGATATTCTTCCTGTACTTGAGCCTGCTGTTCAAGAAGGAAGACCTTTAGTAATTATCGCAGAAGATATTGATGGCGAAGCATTAGCCACATTAGTTGTAAACCGTTTACGTGGTCAGTTAAAAGTTGCAGCGGTTAAAGCTCCGGGTTTTGGCGACAGAAGAAAAGAAATGTTAGAAGATATTGCAATTTTAACTAACGGTACAGTTATTTCTGAGGAAAAAGGTTTAACTCTTGAAGCTGCTACACTTGAAATGTGTGGACAAACAGAGAAGGTTGTTATTGATAAAGAAAATACGACTATTGTTAACGGTTCTGGTAATAAAGAAAATATTGACGCAAGGGTTTCGCAAATCCGTGCTGCTATTGAGGTAACTACTTCTGATTATGATAAAGAAAAATTACAAGAACGTCTTGCTAAGTTAGCCGGCGGTGTTGCTGTTCTTTATGTAGGTGCTACTACCGAAGTAGAAATGAAAGAGAAAAAAGACCGTGTTGAAGATGCTTTAAGTGCTACTCGTGCTGCTGTTGAAGAAGGGATTATTCCTGGTGGAGGAGTAGCTTTATTAAGAGCAACTGAAAAACTTGAAAATCTTGAAGGTGAAAACGAAGATGAAACAACAGGTATTAAAATAGTAAAACGTGCTATTGAAGAGCCAATGCGTCAGATTGTTGAAAACGCAGGCTTAGAAGGCTCTGTAATTGTTCAGAAAGTTAAAGAGGGAAAAGATGATTTTGGATATAATGCTCGTGCAAATAAATATGAAAATTTATTTGAAGCAGGTGTTATTGACCCTGCAAAAGTTACTCGTGTAGCTTTAGAGAACGCTGCATCAATTGCAGGAATGTTTTTAACTACCGAATGTGTAATTGTTGAAGAGAAATCTGATGCCCCTGAAATGCCTCCTATGGGTGGTGGCGGAATGCCTGGAATGGGTGGAATGCCGGGAATGATGTAAAATATTAGTTAATAAGTTACAGGTTGTAAGTTAAAACACAACCTGTAACTATTAATTTTTACTTATTATGATAAAGATAAATTCACATAACGAACTAATTGAAAAAGTAAAAAACACTGATAAAGCATATTGTCTTTTGTACAAAAAAGGCTCAGAACTTAGTGAGTGTGCATATAGTTCAATTAAAGAAGCTTTAACTGATAAAGTTAATGTGTTTACTGCTGATGTTAGTTTAGTGAGAGATATTCATATAAAATATAACATCACAACAGTACCAACTTTATTAACTTTCGAAAAAGGTGAATACGTTAATCTAACAAAAGGTTGCAATAACACAGAGTTTTACAATACTCTTTTCGAAGAAAATGTTTTTTCAGCAAAAGCTGATGATGAAAGTAAACTACAAAAAAGAGTAACTGTATATAGCACTCCAACTTGTACTTACTGTAATCAAATAAAAAAATATTTCGATGAAAAAGGGGTGAAATATCGTGATATAGATGTGTCGAAAGACCAAAAAGCAGCCGAACAAATGGTGAAAAGAAGTGGACAACAAGGAGTGCCACAAACCGATATTAACGGACAAATTGTTATAGGCTTCGATAGAATTAAAATTAATAAATTATTAGGATTAGAGTAATTAATAAGTTAATAGTTAAAAAGTTGCAGTATCTTAACTTGTAACTTTAAACTTTAAATTTTAAACTGATTAAAAATGAAAGAATTACAACCATTAAATGATAATGTACTTTTAGAATTAGTACAAGAAAAAGAACAAAAAACTGCATCAGGAATTATTATCCCTGATTCGGCACAAGAGCAACCTGAATATGCAAAAGTTGTTGCATTAGGTAATATTGAAAACCCGGGAGTTTCGGCAGGGGATACAGTTTTTTATAAAAAATTCTCAGGAACAGAGGTGGATTTTGAAGGTAAAAAATACCTTTTTATTCCTTATGCTGATTTATTAGCTAAAGTTATGGAAACGGAAGCAATATAGATTAGTATAGTTATTGCAATAAAAAGCTCAATAGTTAATTCTATTGAGCTTTTTTTGTGAAAAATGCACTTATATATCAAAAAAACTAATCACCCAAATTTGGGTAATTTGCATTTTTCATTATTTGTATAGTCTTAAATAAATTAATTTCATTTGTTAAATTACATGAATAATGTGGGATAAATACGGTTAATATATAAATGAGCAACACTAAATAAATGACCAAATTTAAAAATATTTAATAAAAATTTGTTTCAGGCAACTTTTTATACTATTTTTATATCTGAAAACTACTAACTTAAATATATATTTTATGAGAAAAGCTACATTATTTGTTTTTGCAATTGCAATATCTACCACTGTATTTTCACAAGAAAACATAGTGAAAGTAAATAAAGCACAAGTTAAATCAACAACTCTTTCCGCAAAAAAAGCAACAACTGCAAGCGGTTCCGAGAAAACATTAATGGCCGATACAAAAAAGAAAGAAAAGTATGTAAAGTATAGTTCATCTGAGTTTAGAACACAAAATAATATTCCCGCTAACTTCCCCAAATATACCGATACCGGTAATATACATAAAGACACAGGTAATTACGATGTTGATCTTAAAGCCTGGATAAAAAATAATCCTGACAAATATAACGAAATAAAAGAGACTATTAACTTTTAAATTCCTACCTCATGAAAAAAATATTATTTATTGCATTTTTTGCGATATTGAGTCTTTATACTTATTCGCAAACTTATTACACTTTTAGTAACACAACTAATTATTCAATCCCTGATAATGATGAATGGGTAAACGATGGATTTGTACATGGTGTAGAGTCGGATATTACAGTATCCGGAATACCACCGACAGCAGAAATAGATCATATAGAGTTTAATATTACACATACTTACGATGGCGATTTAGATATATATTTAGTTTATTATGATAACAGAGTAGATATTTCATCTGGTAATGGAGGTAGTGGCAATGATTATACTAGTACAATAATAAAGAACAATGTAGCAACATCAATAACTTCTGGTTCGGCTCCTTTTACAGGTACTTTTAGACCTGAAAGTCCATTACCTGTTTTTGGCGAACCTGATCGTACATTCAATCCTAACGGTAAATGGACTTTAAATGTTTGTGACCATGCCAATAATGATACAGGAACATTATTAGATTTTAAAATAGTTTTTAAGTCTCCTGAATGTCCAAGTGTAAATTACACTGACCAAGTTGGTTATGCAATGAATTGTGACTCAGGAAACGACACTTTAATTGTTGATGATTATGCAACAGCCGGAGGCTCTGCTTATCCAACATTATATTTAGAATTTACCACTGATGGCAATGGAGACCAAACCAATAATAATATTGCTTGGAGAGTTAATGGTACTGTTTATGGAACTGATGTTGTAGATAATAACAGTAGATTTACATGGTATTTTGGTAAATTAAGTCCTACTTACGATTTTAGTGTTGATGTATCTAACCAGGATGGAACAACAAATTGGATGATTTATGATGGAAATGGAACAATACATGCTTCAGGTACGGTTACAAATAGTTCTGAAACGAATCTTGGACAAGGAAGTTACCCTCAGGGTTCCGGAACATGGAGTAGTACAGGTGGAGGTGTATATTATTGGGATTCGGGTGAAGCGTATTTTGTGCCTGGTGAAGCAGGTGGTGCAGGAACTTATGATATAACTTATACTTGGGATAATGGTGGTTCAGGTGATTATCATTGCACAGGAACATCAACCCATACATTTACAATAAACAACCCATACAGTGCTGCATGGACAGCCCCAACAACATCGTATTGCGTTGACGCATCAAGTGTTAATTTAACTCCAAATATTACCGGTACTACAGGTGGTACATGGACAGGTGCAGGTATGTCATCAGCTGGAGTATTTAGTCCGGGAACAGCCGGTGCAGGAACTCATAGCATTACATATACATACGATGCAGGTGGAGGGTGCGAAAAAGCAGAAAGCCACAATATTACAGTAAACCCATTACCTACAATAACATTAGGAAGCAACTCTGCTATTTGCGATGGTGATGATTTGAATTTAACCTACACAGGTAACGGAACTTCATGGAGTTGGGCAGGACCAAACGGCTATTCTTCAACCGATGAAGATCCTACGATTACTGGAGCATCAACACTATATGCAGGAACATATAATGTAACAGTTACTGATGGTAACGGGTGTACTAATACAGGAAATACAAGTGTAACAATAAACTCATTACCTACAGTAAATATTACAAGTAGCGATGCTGATAATACACTTTGTGCAGGCGAATCAATAACTCTTACCGGTGGTGGAAGTTGGGATAATGGAGTTAATGAAGGACAGGCTTTTACGCCAACTTCAACAAATACCTATACGGTTACAGTTACTGATGCTAATTCTTGTTCAAATACAGGGCAAATAACAATTACTGTAAATGCTTTACCTGTTGCAAATGCAGGTGACGACCAAAATATAAATTATGGCAATTCTACAACAATGATTAATACAGCTCCTTCAGGTGCATATACATATAACTGGACACCCGGAACAATGCTTAATGATTCAACTACTTTAGCACCAACAACAGTAAACTTGACTACATCGCAAACTTATACTTTAGTTGTTACAGATAACAACACTGGTTGTGTTAGTAATTCTGATGATGTAACTATAACGGTAATAGGAGGCCCATTATCTATTCAAATAAGTGATAATGATACTATCTGCTTGGGAGATACAACTATAGTATCCGGGATAGTTTCCGGTGGTACTGGAACAAATACTTACTCATGGACGCCAACAACAGGGTTAAGCGATGCGAGTGTTTACAATCCGAATGCGTACCCAACTGTAACAACAACTTATATATTAACTGTTAATGATGGAGCAACTACAGTTACTGATAGTGTGCAAGTGGTGGTTGTACCTTTGCCGGTTATCTCTAGTGTTGATGTAACAAATTTAAATTGTTATAACGATAACTCAGGTTCAATACAAATAAATGCAACAGGAAGTAATCCTTTAGATTATTCTATTAATGACGCTGTTAGTTTTAGCCAAAATAACGGAAATTTTACAAATATGGCAGTTGGAACAGGTTTTATAACAGTTGTAAAAGATGTTTATGGTTGTGTAGCTTATGGCGATACAGTTGATATTACCCAACCTCAGCCATTACAAGTAAATGTTTCAAGTATTGTTGATGCAAGCTGTGGACAAGCAAATGGTAGTGCAACTCTAACAACTCAAGGAGGTATTTCTCCTTATAATTATTCTGGACAAACACCAAGTACAGATTCTGTTTATGTCAATTTATCATCAGGTACTTATACTATTACAGTTACCGATGCAAATAATTGTAACGATACAGTTTCATATACAATAGGTAATTTAGGTGGGGGTTCTGTATCAGTAACAAATACGACTGATGCGTTGTGTTTTGGCGATGCAACAGGAACAGTAACAGCTACAATGACAAATGGTACACCTAATTACATTTATTATTTGACTCAAGGTAGTGATACTTTAGCTACTGTAAATTCGGGTAGTGGTAGTATAACTTTCGATACATTAGTTGCCGGAGCATATACTATTACAGCTAAAGAAGGTGCAGGTTGCTTAACTTCTGATAATTTTACCATTGGTGAACCAAATAAAATTATTTTAACCGATTCTGTAGTTCATATAAATTGCTTTGGTAATGACAATGGACAAATATTTGTTAATGCAAATGGTGGAACTGGAGTATATTCTTATAATTGGAATTCAGGGCAAAATACTTCTCATATAACAAATCTTTCGCAAGGAAGTTATAGTGTTGTTGTAACAGACTTAAATTCTTGTTCAGATTCTATTACAAATATCAATATATTTGAGCCAACTCAATTAATGGCTTATATTACAGTTGTTAATTCACTAAAATGTTATAACGATTCTACCGGAGAGTTATCGGTTACAGCAGAAAATGGAACATCACCATATACATACCTATGGAGTAATAATGAATCATCAACCACAATTAGTAACTTGCATGCAGGTAATTATTCTGTAACAATAGCCGATGTTAATGGGTGTACAGCAAGAATTGATACATCACTTGCACAACCTGAATCAATGTTGATTTCAGATTCAATATATTATGGCAAGCATTATGGAAACATTAAAGTTAAACCAATAGGTGGAACTCCTGATTATGAATATAATTGGTCAAACGGCTCAGCTGATAGTCTTATAACAAACCTCATTTCAGGAAACTATTATATTACAATAACTGATGCAAATAATTGTTCAGTTACAAATAGTTATAAAATTGAAAATATGTTAATCGTTCCTAGCGTAATAACGCCTAATGGAGATGGTAAGAATGATAAATTTAGAATAACCGATATTGAAACTATTAAGAATGTGAAAATTAATATTTTTAACCGTTGGGGAGACTTAATTTATAATTATGATGGTTCAGGAGTGGGTTATCCTGCAAAAGAATGGAATGGAACCGATTTAAATGGTCATAACTTGCCAATAGGCTCTTATGTGTATGTAATTGAGATGGATGGAACATCTGAATCATATAAAGGAACAATAACTATTGTTAGATAAATGTGTTAATTGATAAATTGAGAAATATTTTTCATAATATTTCTCAATTTATTTTGTATATTTGGATTTATAAAATTTATAAAATGAAAAAAATATTTTTAGTACTAGTAGTTTTATTTGCAACAAATGCAATCTTTGCACAGCAACAACCGCTTTATAGCCAGTATATGTTTACTAGGTTTTTATTAAACCCAGCCATAACAGGAAATGTAGATTATATACCTCTGCGTTTAACAGCACGCCAACAATGGGTAGGAATTGATAACGCACCATCAACACAGGCAGTATCAGCACATACATTGCTTGGTAATAAAAGTATGGGCGTAGGAGGTTATATTTTTGTTGATAGGTTTGGGCCTGAATCAAAAGTAGGAATACAAGGAACTTACTCTTACATTTTAAATTTAAATAGTATAAACTCTAAATTATCGTTTGGATTAGCACTTAAAGCTTTTCAATATAAATTAGATTATAATCAGATGACAGCTATTGATGAGGGGGATCAAGTGCTAAATAAAAGTACAGAAACAGCATTTGTACCTGATGCTGATTTTGGAATTTACTTGCAAGGCGAAAGGTATTTTGCAGGAATATCTGCTACACAATTAATACAGTTACCAATAAAAATATCTGATAAAGAAGTAGATAAAAATTCTATGATTCGTCACTATTATTTACTTGGAGGATATAAGTTTCAATTAGGTGATAAATTTGAACTTGAGCCATCTATTTTGGCAAAAGGAACAGAAAAGACCCCATTTAACTTAGATGTTAACTTGCGAGGAATATATATGCAAAACTATTGGATAGGAGCATCGTACAGAACTTCAGGTGAAATTATAGCTATGCTTGGAGTTAAATTCAAGAGCTTTATATTTGGCTATGCGTTTGATTATTCAACCTCAGAAATAAAGAATTTCCAAAGTGGAAGCCACGAAATAATGATTGGTTATAATTTTGGAGAAGGAAAAAATAAAGGTTCTAGTTTGTTGTAGAATTGACTTTTCTGAATTATAAAAAGCTCAAGCTATTTATATAGTTTGAGCTTTTTTGTTAATGTTTATTATTAAATATTTATTTTATATTTGACAAAATACAAATATAAAACGATGTTAATATTTATTATAAATATATATGAATAACTCAATGATTTTGTTAAACGCTGAATAAAAATTAGTTGTATTTTGTTAAATATTAATCTTTTTATTACCTTTGATTTATAAAAACATAAAATTAGTCCCTATATATTCAAATTTAACATAAAATATAGCGATTAATATTTTTTTAAAACCTACTTATATGAGAAAGATAATACTATTTGCAATGGCTATAGCCATTAGTTCTTTTGTTTTTGGACAGAACCGTTTTAAGTATTCTAAAATTGAAAATAATAAATACGAAACTGTTTTTACAGTATTAGGTATTTATGATAAGGCAACAGCCAATCAGTTTATCAATAAGCTTATTGAGACCGATAATGTTATTGATGGAAAAATTTTCTATAACAGACGATGTAAAATAACATCTAAAAAAGAATTATATTTTGAGCAAATAAGACAAATTGCACAAGAGTTTAATGCTGATTTTCAGCTTGGATATTGCGTTATTAAAGACAAAAGAACTTATGCGGAAATAGCTGAATTTTCCGAAAACTATAAAATATCAGATTATACACCACAGATTATACCCGCAAGCGAATGGGTTTTTCCTGCTGATTTTCCAAAAAAAGAAAAATACACAAATGCAGAAGATTTGAAAAAGGCAAAACAACAATGGATTGAAGATAACCCATATAAATGGAGAGATATTACAGGTCTTGAATATCTTGATTTCTCAATTAACCTTAATTTCAAAACTAAATAAACTACCTACTATGAAAAAATTATTTATTTTTATATTGATAGCAATAACTGTTAATATATATTCTCAGAGTTATGAGATTGATGCTTATAATGGACAAACCGTAAGTACATGTTCAGGAAATGTATTTGATAGTAATCAAGGTTCAGGTCCTTCATATATTGATGGTGATTATTCAAATAGTGAAGATTACTCAATGACTATTTGTTCAAGTACAGCAGGGCAACAAATACAAATCGAATTTTATTTTTATACAGAATTAAATTTTGATTGGTTAGATATATATGATGGTACAAGTACTTCTGCCCCATACTTGGGTAGAATATGGGGTGATTATAGCTGGATTAGCGGAACTACAACATTTACTGAAACAATTATTGCCGTTTCAAAGAATAATGGTTGTTTACATTTAGTATGGCATTCCGATGGTTCTGTTGTTGAAGCAGGTTATAACGGCTTCGTTTCATGTGTCCCTTCTTCAAGTGGTGCACCAACAGTACAAGATTGTTTAGGTGCTATACCAATTTGTGGTGATAGTTATTCCACTACTGCATCGTATTCGAACGAAGGTTCATATCCCGATGAAATTAATGGTGTAAGTTCTTGTTTAAGAATTGGCGAACGAAACTCTGTTTGGTATGTCTTTACAGCTCAACAAACAACAAATATTACATTTACATTAAATCCAAATTCCACTGACGATTATGATTGGGCAATGTATGATTTATCAAATTCAACTTGTGAAGATATTTTTTACAATCCATCAATAGAGCTTTCGTGTAATTATGCTATTGATGATGGTACAGGCCAAAATACTGGAGCTAGCTCGTCGGGTAATGGTTCTCACCAAGGAATTGAAGGCACACAATGGAATGACCCAGTACCTGTTGTAACCGGAGGTACATATTTAATAAATGTAAGTAATTTTTCATCATCACAAAGTGGGTACTTAATTGACTTTAGTGCATCTTCAGGAGCAATGGTTGACAATACAGCACCGGCACTTGAACAAATAATTTCATCACCTGCTTGTGGAGAAGATGAGATTACATTCTTATTTACCGAGCGTGTATTATGCAGTTCTGTTGATGCAAGTGATTTTAACATTACCGGACCGGGAGGACCTTATACAGTAACTTCAATTAATTGTAATTCAGGAGCGGCTTATAGTGAATCTTTTACAATAACTTTAAATACGCCACTTACAGCAGGAGGTACATATAGTTTAAATTTAAGCGGTCAAGTTGATGACCCTTGTGGTAATAACGTAACAGGAAACAGTCTTTCGTTTTCTGTATCCGGAGTTTCAGGTACAGCTTCAGTAAATCAGAATGTAACATGTAACGGTGGTGCAGACGGTACTGCAGTTGCAAGTGCAAGTGGAGGAACATCTCCATATAGTTATCATTGGGATAATGGACAAAATATAGCAAATGCTTCTAATTTATCTGCAGGAACACATTATGTAACTATAACTGATAATGTTGGTGTTTGTAACGATGTTCAATCGGTTAATATAACACAACCAAGTGCAATTAGTGTTTCATTTAACACTACTGATGTTCAATGTAACGGAGGCAGTGATGGAACAGCAACAGCAGTTCCTACCGGAGGAAATGGAGCTACATGGACATATCATTGGAATGCAGGAAGTGCTACATCTTCAGCAACAAATACAGGGTTAACAGCAAGTACTACATATACAGTTTCGGTTTACGATAGCCAAAATTGTTTACAAACCGCAACAGTTTCTGTTTCTCAACCATCTGCTCTTGCAATAGATGGTGTAGCACAACAGCAACCTCTATGTAATGGAGATGCAAACGGACAATTATCCGTAACAAATCCTCATGGTGGAACACCTGGTTATAATTATCATTGGAATGCAGGTGGAGCAACATCATCACAAACAAATACAGGATTAAGTGCAGGAACTTATGCTGTAACTGTAACTGACGCACATGGTTGTACTGTAACTCAATCTAATATTAATTTAGGACAACCAAGTGCTTTAACAAATACAAATACAGTAACCGATGCAACATGTAATGGAACATCAACAGGAAGTATTGCAACAAATGCCTCTGGTGGAACAGGAAGTTTATCTTATACATGGAGTGCTAATACAGGTGGGCAAACAACTGCAACTGCCTCAGGTCTATATGCAGATGATTATGATGTAACAATACAAGATGCAAATAATTGTCAACTTATAAATAGTACAATTACCGTAGGCGAAGACCCTGTAATAAATATAAGTACAGTTTCTACAACCGATGCAACATGTGGTTCCTCAAACGGATCTGCAACAGTTTCTGCTAGTGGAGGTTCCGGTTCAGGATATACTTATGCTTGGGGAGTAACACCCGCACAAACCGGAGCAACAATTTCCGGTGTTTCAGCAGGTGGATACTATGTAACAGTTACCGATGGTCATGGATGTACAGATGTTGCAACAATAAACATAAATAATGCAGTGGCACCAAGTATTACTGAGGTTAGTTCAGCACATACAGATGTGCTTTGTAATGGTGATAATACAGGTTCAGCTCAAGTATCAGGTTCCGGAGGAACAGGAACACTTACTTATACATGGAGCACAACACCAAACCAAACAGGAGTAACAGCAACAAATTTGGCTGCTGGTCCTTATACAGCATCAGTTACAGATGCTAATGGTTGTATATCAACAGTAAATATTACTATTTCAGAACCTGCCGTGTTAAATGTAATTGTTTCAGCTTCGCAAGATCCAACTTGTAATGGTGGAAGTAACGGACAAGCAACCGCTTCATCAAGTGGAGGACCTACAAGTACATCATATACATATTTATGGAGTGCCGGAGGTACTATTAACTCTGCAACAAACACAGGATTATCAGCAGGAGTAAATTATACTGTTACAGTAACAGACGATAATTCTTGTACTGCAACAGCATCAGTAACATTATCAGAACCAACAGCAGTAAGTATTGATGCAACAAGTTTTACAAATCCACTTTGTTTTGGAGATGCAAATGGGACTGCAACAATAACAACTGTTAGTGGAGGAACATCAGGAACAGGAACATATAACTACTCTTGGAATACCTCACCTGTACAGAATGGACAAACTGCAACAAACTTATCAGCCGGAACATATAATGTAACTGTTAGCGATGATAATGCTTGTACAGCTACAACATCATTTACATTATCGCAACCAACATTATTACAGGCAACAACAACATTAACCGATGTTCAATGTAATGGAGGAAATGACGGAACAGCAACAGTTACAGGTACAGGTGGTGATGGAAATTATACTTATAATTGGAACACTACTCCTGTACAAGCAGGACAAACTGCTACCGGTTTAATTGCAGGACCATATAATGTAACTGTAACAGATGGTAATGGTTGTGAAGCAACTTCATCAGCTACAATTTCTGAACCTACTGCATTATCTTCATCTATATCATATAATAATGTGAATTGTTTTGGAGAAAGTAATGGATATGCAATTGTAACTGCAACTGGAGGAACTTCAGGTTATACATATTTATGGACAGGAGGTTCCACTTCAGATTCGATAGGAGGATTACCTATAGGTACATATTATGTTACAATTACTGATGCTAATGGCTGTACATATGAAGATAATGTTTTAATTTCTCAACCTACACAATTAACCTTAAGTGCTACAGCAAGTGATGTTCATTGTCATGGAGGTAATGATGGACAAGGGAATTTAACAACTACCGGAGGAACTACTCCATATACGTATTTGTGGTCAAATGGAGAAACATCTCAAAATATAACAGATATAGCAGGTGTTTATACAGTTACAGTTACCGATAATCATAGTTGTACAGAAACAGAAACTATTACTATTAACGAACCTGATACAATATCGGTATCTGTTAATATCACAAATCCTAATTGCGGTAACTTAGATGGTAGTGCTAGCGTAACACCAAGTGGTGGAGTTGGCTCATATTATTATATTTGGAGTGCAAATGCAGGAAGTGGTATAACAAATTCAGCATCTAGCCTTGGTGCAGGTTCATATAATGTTTCAATAACAGATGATAACTCGTGTTTATTTGTTCAAGATATTGCTTTATCAGATAATGGAGCAGCTATAATCACAGTAAATAATATTGTTAATAATAGATGTTATCATGATTCATTAGGTAGTGCAGAAGCACAGATTATCTCAGGAGGTTCAACACCTTTCACTTACACTTGGTTATTAAGTTCTGATACACTTCAAACAAGTGGTGTAAATTCTGTTGATAGTTTACCTGCTGGTATTTATTCAGTAGTTGTTGAAGATAATGCTGGTTGTATATCAACTGAAAGTTTTACAATTAACGAAAATAATGAGATTATTGTTAATCTTAATTATGTTGAGGGTGTTAAGTGTTTTGGTGATTCTAATGCTGTAGCATCGGTAGATGTAATCGGAGGTGCAGGTAATTATAGCTATGCATGGAGCCATGATAATTTATTAACAGATACTTTTGCAGTAAATTTACCTGCAGGTATATATACGGTAACAATTATTGATGATAGTTTATGTACAGCAACAGATCAAATTACATTTAACAATCCACCTTTACTAATGGTAAACCTTGACACTATTATAAATGTAAGTTGTTATGGTGGAAATAATGGCTCTATTACTGCTCAAGCTGCCGGAGGAACTGCTCCTTATAGCTATTTATGGAGTAATAGCGATAACAGCTCTATTTCAGATTCGTTAATTTTCGGTTATCATACTGTAACTATAACTGATTATAATTTATGTGCAGCTATTGATAGTTTTGAAATTGTTCAACCTACAGCAATATCAGCATCGTTATCTATAACAAATTCAATTTGTGGTGGTGCAACCGGTTCAATAACAGTTACTCCTAGTGGAGGTACTCCTGGAACAATAACTGATTATAACTATTATTGGGTTCATGATACTTTAATTACAACAAATACCGCAAATAATTTGGCTCAAAACTCGTATAGTGTAAGCATTACAGATAGCTTAGGTTGTAGTTTCGATACCGTTGCAACTGTTAATGACGACGGAGCAGGTACAGCAAGTGTAAGTTCAGTAAGCGATGTATTATGTAACGGAGAATCAACAGGTGCAGCCACAGTAGCTATAACAGGCGGTACTGCTAACTTCACATATGTTATTTCTATGGGAGGTATTGTTATTGACAGTACCGAAAGTTCAAATACAAGTTATGATGTATCAAATTTAGTAGTTGGAACTTACAATGTTGAAATATATGATGCAAATGGCTGTTTATCTACAACCGACATTACTGTAAATCAGCCAACAGAATTATTAATATCAGATAGTGTTGTTAATATAGATTGTTATAATAACAATAACGGAGCAATATTTATAGATGCTAATGGGGGAACTCCTTCATATTTATACACATGGAATACCGGATCATCTATTTCTAATTTAATAGATATATCAGCAGGGTACTACTCTATTACTGTAACAGATAATAATGGCTGTACAAAGCAAATAGATAGTATTGAAATAACACAACCAACGGAGTTACTGTTATCGATTAATTCTTCTACTAACGCAAGTTGTTATAACGATTCAACCGGAGCAATAACAATAAATGCTGAAGGAGGAACACCAACATATACCTATATTTGGAATAACGGAGAAACAACCTCTGACTTGGTAAATATTCCATCTGGTAATTATAGTTTAACATTAACTGATGCAAACAATTGTACTGATACTATTTCAGCAACAATATTAAATCCGGAAGAATTATTGTTACAAGATTCTGTAAAACAAGAAGATTATGCAGGGTTTATTAGTCTTTATCCTGTAGGAGGAACAGAGCCTTATGCTTATACATGGAGTAATGATGTAACAACAAGTGCAAACGAATATTTATCATCAGGCGATTATTACGTAACCGTAACTGATGCTAATGGTTGTACAATATTAAATAGTTATACTATTGAAATTCCATTAATAGTACCAAGTGTAATAACTCCAAATGCTGATGGTAAAAACGATTATTTTAATATAACTAACGTAGAAACTTTAGATAAGGTAAAAATAAGCGTATTTAACCGTTGGGGTGATTTAATATTTAGTTTTGATGATAATGGAGCTAAATATAAAGAGCAAGATTCGCAATGGGACGGTACAGATATTAATGGTAATTTATTGCCAATAGGTTCTTATGTTTATATTATTGAATTAAATGATAATAGCGAATCGTATAAAGGAACAGTAACAATAGTAAGATAACATAATAAACAAGATTCTAAGTTGGGTTAAGCCAACTTAGAATTTTTACAATTTAAAACAAACAAAGATGAAAAAAATTTACACTTTATTATTATTTGTAATGTTTGCCGGCATTATAAATGCACAGCAACAACCGCTTTATAGCCAGTATATGTTTACTAGGTTTTTATTAAACCCAGCCATAACAGGAAATGTAGATTATATACCTCTGCGTTTAAC